>CBINJX010000496.1:0-4742 GCA_966251085.1 uncultured Verrucomicrobiales bacterium | reverse complement strand
AGACCTTCACATTGGGGGAGGGGCGTCTGGCACGTCCGCGTTTTGAATTTTCGACCACGCTGACAACGGGGTACGATGATAACACCCTCCAGACGCCGACGAAGACGCAGGATATCCCGGAGATCGTTCAGCGTGATGTGGTCGTTGACCCAGGCAGGCCGCCTCGCACAGAACAGCGGACGATCAAAGTTCCTATAACCGTCCTCGTAAACGGGGCTCCTCAGACGATTTTTGTCGATCAGGAGGTGACGGTAGTCGTGGATCCCGGTGATGCTCCACGAACCGAGGATTTTGTCCTTCAAGAGAGAATTCCGGCCCAGAAGCGGGTAGGCAGTTTCTTCGTGCGAGCCAGTGCCGCCGGGGAAGTGACCTTCTCCACACGCCGGACGATCTTCACCATGGATGTCCGTGGAAACGCGGATTACTACTTCGAGCGGCCGAACGATCAACTCGATCTTACCGGCAGCGTCGCTTTCAACTTCCTGCACCGGATTACGCCGCGACTCCAGTTCTCAGCCTCGGCAAGCATCGCGTACCTCTCACAGCCGGACGTGCGCCTGCTCAACGGTCCGTCACGTAACGTGGGCGATTATTTCATCGCCACGAGCAAGTTCGACCTCTCGTACCGGTGGACACGGCGCATCAGCACGGTTACGAGCTTTTCCTTCAATTCTCTCATTTACTCCGCAGCTGCTCAGGAGTTTGGAAATTACTATGAGGGAGTGCTTGGTACTGAGGGAAGGTATGCGTGGTCGCGCCGGCTGACACTCCTCGCAGATGTCCGCTACGGGCAGCTTAGTTATCCAAATAACTCCCTGCTCGACTCCAGCACACTCTACCTCCTTCTCGGTGGCGAGTATGCGCTCAGTAGGCGGATTACCACCACGCTTCGCCTCGGTGAATCGATCCGGACTTTTGAGGAGGCTGGAGGCTCCAGTGCCACTCCGTACCTCGAAGCAACTGCCTCCTGGCGTTACAGCCCTCGGGGATTTTTGAGCCTCAACACTCGTTTCGGCTTTGAGGAATCCGGCAGTGCGGAGGTCGAAACGCAATCACTTCGCGTCGGTCTCAGTGCGACTCATGCCTTTTCCGCCCGGCTTCGGGGGAGCACCGGTCTCACGTATGTGCACCGGACCAGCACTAATGAAACGGTGGACACAGATTTCACCGAACAGACTTTTGACCTGAACGTGGGCTTCGACTACGCCCTCTCCAAGAGAATGTCGATTAATGGTTCGTACGTGTTTACTACGTCCGTGTCCGACACTGAGGTGAACGACTACTACCGCAACCGCATTTTCCTCGGCGTTCAGTACAACTTCTAAAGTCTTGACAAGGCCTAGCAAAGTTTCTCAACACCCGCCATTGCGATCGGCTGATTTGGTGACTATTTTATCGCCCATTTTTCCCGCCCCGAACCCTGTTCTGCTATGATTGATTCCAGTGAGGTAAAACTGCATTTTCTCGACTACTGGCGCGTGATTCGGGTCCGCGCTGGACTGATTACACTGGTGTTCCTGCTGGTGATGATCACCGCCGGTGTAACGACCTACTTCATGCCGAGGCAGTACCTCGCGAAGGTGAGTATGGTGGTAAAGCCGGATAGTGCGAAGGCTGTGAGTATCTTTGAAGGCGCCTCTCAGCGCGCTTACGATCCGGCATTCGTCGCAACGGAGTTCCAGACGCTACGGAAGTCCGAGATCCTGTACCCGGTCATCGATCAGCTCGAACTGGTGAAGTACTATTCTGGTGATGGCCCGCCGCTGCCGAAGCAAACGGTGCTCAGGCTTCTGAATGCTGATCTCGTGCTTCAGGAAGTTCGTAACACCTCCTTTATCGAAATCGGCGTTTACAACACCGATCCGCAGACTGCGGCAAACATCGCGAACACCATCGCGGTGGTTTACCAGAACAAGCGTCTCGAGGATCAGCAGGGTAACGTGGATCGGAGCCTCTCCCAGTTCCGGGACGAGGTGGAAAAGCAGCGCAAGGTGGTGGAAGACGCGGCCGTGATGGCTGCAAAGATCCGTCAGGAAGACGGCATCGTCGATCCAGATATCGAAAACCCGACAGCGCTGATTTCCGGTGGTGATCGTAGCCTCATCGCCGCGGAAACGGCGGTGAACGAAGCGCGGACAAAAACTGAAGCACTGCGCACGAAGCTGCGGCAAATCGAGAGTCTGAAAGCGGACGAGTTGCTCGAGGTTCTCCAAACTTTGGAGATCAATGAGCCTACTGTTCGTGAGAATCTCCCGCTGCTCCAGCAAGCGGCTGCTGAAGAGGTAAAACTGCTCGCATCCGGCCTTGGAGAAGCACATCCGAAGATCCTCTCGCTCCGTGGAATGAGCGCCGTTTACCGGCAGAATCTCGATAACGCACTCGAGGCAATCCGCCGCGCTCAGGCTACGAACCTCAAGGTCTCAGAAGACACACTCGCGGCTCTCGAGCAGAAGCTTGATGAGCTTCAGAAGAATCAGATTGCGCAGAAGAACGACAGCAGCAACTACACGGAGGCAAAGACAAGGTATCTCAACGCCAAGAAGATCCTCGAGGCTGCCGAGCTGCGTTACTCCACCGCTCGCATGGAGCGCGGGGTTGATATCGATCCGGCCCGTATCTGGGAAAAGGCTGAGCCACCAGTTGGCTATGCCAAGCCCCCAGTAAAACTTTACCTCACACTCGCCGCTCTCATCGGTCTCGTGGTTGGCGTCGGTCTCGCCTTCTTCATCGAGTACCTCGATACCAGCGTGAAGACGCTCGATGACGTGGAGCGGTTCCTCCAGATCCCGGTGCTCGCCGTGGTTCCAAAGGGCGTGGGCGCTCTCATGAGGGAGACGGGCGATTCCCAGCACGCAGAGGCGTACCGAATCTTGCGAGCGAATGTGGAGTTCAACAAACCCGGTCGCGATGCCAATACCTTCACCCTGATCTCGGGTGGTCCTGGCGAAGGCAAATCGACCACGCTCAACAATCTCGCCTACACCTGCGCCAAGGGCGGGTACAACGTGCTCGTGGTCGATGCCGACCTGCGCCGTCCTACTCAGCATAAGATCTTTGAAGTCAACAACGACTTCGGTCTCACTGATTACCTCACTGGCAAGGCAGGGATCGACGAGATCACCCGTACGACGAAGATCGACAACCTCTCCTTCATCCCGAGCGGTCAGCTCCCGAGCGATGCGATCGGCATCCTGAACAGCCAGCGCATGACCGACCTGATGCAGAAGGTGAAGCATCAGTACGATCTCGTCTTCTTCGACTCCCCGCCGATCCTCGGCGTCAGCGACGGCTCCGTTCTCGCGAGCGAAGTCGATATGACCATCATGGTCATCCAGCATCGCCGCTTCCCGCGCGCCATGCTCCAGCGCGTCAAGCAGGCGGTCATCCAAGTGGGCGGTACGCTCATCGGTGTGGTCCTCAACAACGTCGATACCCGTCACGACGAAGGGTACTCGTACTACAACAACTACAACGACTACTACGCCCCGCGTAACGAGTCACCGAAGCAGGTCACTGGCCCGCAGCCGCGCAGGCCTTCGGCTGCCCCGGCTCCGGCTTCCACCCACACACACGGAGATTACTAAGAACTGGATATGATGATGCGTTTCTTTGCTCTCGCGCTTATCGCTGTCTTCGCGCTCGCCTCCGACGCCTTCGGCCAGGCAGCGCTCCGTCCGAACGATTCCTTCGAAATGCAGCTCAGCGGAATGCCCGCTGAATATGCGATGGACTTCCGTGGCCAATACACGGTGGGAGAAGACGGAACTATCAGTGTGCCATTGATCGGTCCGGTGCGCGCTGCGGGCTTGACCGCCCATCAGCTCGCTCGTTCCATCGAGAAGAAGCTCATTGCGGAAAAGATCTTCACCCAACCGACAGTGCTGCTGACCCTGCCTCTGCAGGCGCGCTTCGTGACGGTAGGTGGCGGTGTCCGTATGCCTTCGGCAGTGCCTTGGTCGGCGGATCTTACCCTCTCTGCGGCGATCAACCGCGCCGGTGGATTCGGTGACTTCGGGAATCGAAAGAAGATCAAGGTGATCCGTGACGGTAAGGTCGGTATTTTCAATCTCCAGATCTCCGATCGTGATCCGAACCAGAATCCGAAGTTGCTCCCGGGCGACGAGGTCGTGGTTCCGGAATAAGCGCGAATCCGCTTAAACGAACATCCTTCACAAAAGGGCGCTGCATCCGCAGCGCCCTTTTTGTTTTGCAGGTCGCAGGAACCGCCCTCCGCGATTGCCTCCGACTACACCTTGCGACACGATGCGAGGTTCACACCATGGCTGACACTTTCTTTCTCACCACGGCGATCGACTACACGAACGGCGCCCCGCACATCGGGCACGCGTACGAGAAGATCCTCGCCGACGTCATGGCCCGCTATCATAGGCTTCGCGGGCAATCCGTTTACTTTCTCACCGGCGTTGATCAGCACGGACAGAAGGTGCAGCAATCCGCGGAGAAAGAAGGTGTGCCGCCTCAGGAATTCGCGGATCGAATCACCGGTCTTTTCCTCCAGCTCTGGAAGAAAGTCGGCGTCGAGTATGACGGCTGGGCTGCAACGACTGACCCGCGCCATAAAATCTGTGTGCAAAAAACTCTGCAGCGCCTGCACGATGAGGGGCAGCTCTATAAACAATCTTACAAAGGGTTCTACTCTGTACGTCAGGAGCAGTACCTCACCGACAAGGAGCGTGGACCAGATGGGCAATTCGGTCCCGAGTGGGGACAGGTCGAGGAAC
>CBINJX010000495.1:0-4743 GCA_966251085.1 uncultured Verrucomicrobiales bacterium | reverse complement strand
GCCAGGCTCCCGGGAAAAGTCTGTTGTGAATCGCCATCGTCATGTTTGCCGCGATCGCCATTTCCAGGATCACGCCGTGCCGGCGCCGATCCTCGGGCACGTAGGCGATGCCGTGTTTCACCGCGTCGCGCGGATTGCGGATCGTCACCGGCTGATTGCGCAACGCGATGCTCCCCACATCCGCCGGCGTGATCCCGAAGAGCACCCGGGCCAACTCCGTGCGCCCCGCACCGACGAGCCCCGCGAGACCGAAGATCTCCCCGGCCCGCACATCGAAGCTGACATCCTTCACTCCGGATGTCGCACAGCCGACCCGGTTCAACGAAAGCACTACCTCGTCCGGCGCGGATTCGGAGGGCGGATAAATGGTGGAAACCTCGCGACCCACCATCAGTCGAATCAGCCCCGCTTCATCCATGCCGTTCACCGAATGCGTGCCGACACTCTCACCGTCGCGTAGCACCGTCACACGATCCGCGACTTCAAAAATCTCCTCCAGACGGTGCGAGATATAGATGATCCCCACCCCCTCGCTCCGGAGATCGCGGACTACCTTCAGCAACAGCTGCACTTCTTTCTGTGTCAGTGACGCCGTCGGCTCATCCATGATGAGAATCCGCGCCCCGGCCCCGAGCGCCTTCGCAATTTCCACCAGTTGCTGCTCCGGCATCGATAGCTCCCGAACCTCGGCATCGGGATCGATCGCCGCGCCGACACGCTGCAGAAGCTGTTGCGCACGCGCCCGTCGCTCTTTCCATTTCACGATCCGGAACGGCGAAACCGGCTCGAGCGAAAGCGCGATGTTCTCAGCCACGCTGAGATCCGGGAGCAGCGCGGGCTGCTGATAGATACAGGCAATCCCGAGCTTGTGTGCGGATGCGGGATGCAGGCGCTCAACGGTTTCACCCGCGACTTCGATCGCGCCGCTATCGGGCTGATGCGCCCCGGTGATGACCTTGATCAGCGTCGATTTGCCCGCGCCGTTTTCGCCGAGCAATGCATGCACCTCACCCTGACGCAGGTCGAAGGAAACGCCTTTCAGCGCCCGGACAGCGAGGAACGATTTAGTGATGGCCGAAAGCCGAAGGAGCGGCGCGTCCATAGAGTTAGGGGGTAGCGGGGGAAGCCACGAGGAGGCAGAAGAAACACAAAAAGCAGGGCGGCTCAAACGAAGATGACGCTGCATCTCCAAGCCACCGATGCCTCGGCTTCAAGCAGCTGCTCAGGCTCGATGCGAAAGCACGTCACGCTCGTACTGACGCACTTCATTGAGCCACGCGATGCCGCTCGGGACACCGCTCGTTTCGCAGTAGTGATCCCACACGATGCCCACAGGCAGTTGCTTCTGCTGCTCCAGCAGGGCAAGCCGCGCGGTGTAATCGCCCTCACCCTCGACTTTGCGCAGAAGCTCAATCGGCTCCAGCATCGCAGCGAGCAGCGCCTGAAGCGTGGAGCGGCAGCCGATCACCCAGGCGGCGATGCGGTTGATGCTGGCATCGAAGAAATCGAGGCCGATGTGGGTGCGTGCCAGATATCCGCCACGCACCAACTCCTGCGCGATCGCGTGGAGATCGTCGGTGAGTGTCACCACATGATCGCTATCCCAGCGGACCCCGCGGCTCACGTGCAGCAGGACACGATCGAGCCATGGGAAGACTGCGGAGATTTTGTCCGCGATGGTCTCCGTCGGATGGAAGTGACCGGCATCGAGGCAGAGCAGCTTTCGCCGCGAGATCGCGTAGCCAACGTAAAAATCATGTGAGCCGACCACGTAACTCTCGCTGCCGAGGCCGAAGAGTTTCCCTTCCACCGCATCGAGATTATGAGCGGGATCGATCGGCTCCGCGAACATGGTATCAAGCGATGAGGCCAGACGCTCACGCGGTGCCCGACGGTCCACCGGCACGTCTTTGTAGCCGTCGGGAATCCAGACATTCGTCACCGTCGGTGAACCGAGCCGGCGTCCCATCGCGGCGCCGATCTGACGGCAGGCGATGCCGTGCTCGATCCAGAACCGGCGAATCCCCTCGTCGCGGTGAGAAAGGGTGAAGCCATCCGCAGCCAGCGGATGGGAAAAATAGGTCGGATTGAAGTCGAGCCCGAGTCCCTGCGACGCCGCCCAATCCATCCAACGGGAGAAGTGTTCCGGCTTCAGCTCATTACGCTCCACCTTCTGCCCACCCGTCTCCGCATAAAAGGCGTGGAGATTCAGACGATGTTTCCCGGGGATCAGCGAAAGCGCCTTCTCCAGGTCCTGACGGAGCTCATCCGGGGTGCGTGCTTTGCCGGGGTAGTTGCCAGTCACCGCCAGACCGCCGCCGAGAGTCTCGGCCCCTTCAAAGCCGCCGACATCGTCGCCCTGCCAGCAATGGAGTGAAATCGAGATGTCGCGGAGCCGCGCGATCGCGGCATCAGTATCGACACCGAGAGCGGCATAGCGTTCCCGGATCAGCGGATAGATATTGGAAGCGGAGGACGAGGGAAACATGGAGGGAGAGGTCCGCAGGGAAGGAAGTGTAGGAATGCTTTCTTAGCAACCCTTTTGAGGGACGGAGGAGGACGAGAAGGGGCAGATGTTGCCGCAAAAAGGCGCAAAAGGCGCAAGAAAAAGGAAGAGACGTCTGAGGGGATTGGGAGTTTGCAGGGTAACCGCGATCCCAGAGTGTGCCTCTCTTGGCATTCGCCCCTGCGGCGAGCTGCTCGATGCTGATCAAAAAGAGCCAAACGCACCATTTTACCGCGTCTTGCCACCGTTTTACCCCGTCCACGCGGCTTTTCAGTGCGTCTTTCCACCTTTTTGGTGCGAGCACTCGGTTTTCAGGCCCGTTTGCGCCGGAAGAGGTGGCAGCACGCACCTACTTGGGTGCGTGCTGCCACTTCGCAGGTGCGTCTTCTCACCTTTTTGGTGCGAGCACTCGGCTCGCAGGTGCATATGCACCGGAAGTGGTGGCAACACGGGGTAAAAAGGTGGCAAGACGCACCAGAACGGTGGCAAGACGCGGTAAAAAGGTGCGTTTGGCGCATTTTGATCCGGGCAAAGGGCATCTGGAGCCGCGTGCAGCAGAGTGGAGCATGCGTCCCGCTTGCTCAGAGGGCGCTCCGCAGCTCACCGACACCCAAACACCTGCACCTCGCTCATCTCCGACAGGGTGGGAGCGTGCCCTCATGGTTGAACATCCTCACCGCTGCCGCGCACCCGAGTCGGAGAAGGTGGGGAACATGCCCTCTGGTTTTCACATCCACCCCGGGCAAGCTGGAAGCATACCCCACTCTGTCGCCCGCAGCTCCATGCGCCGCGTCAAAGTGGGTCGGACTTGCAGTCCGTCCGGAGGGGGCACGGCAGTTCACCGCTTACCAAACACCCCAGGTCTCGTCCAATCCCGGCAGGGTAGCCGATACGAGTCCCTGTCGTACAAAGTTGAAGCGCTGGCGCGATCCTGATCCGCAGCAGGCGAGGACCATACCATCTGTTTGCGATGCACCATCCCGGCGGACGAGGACGTCCACCCCACTTTGACTTCCGCGATTAAGCGCCCACCCTCACCCCCGCAAAACACTGGCAATCCCCCGCAGCGGAATCCCCACCCAAGTCGGCCGGTTGTTCAGCTCATACGCCACCTCATACAGCGCCTTCTCCAGCAGGAACGCATCGAGCAGCAGACGCAGCTCTTCCGGACTCTGCGGCACAAACTCGGCTCCTGCCGTGGTCTGACGCCAGGCCTCGAGGAAAAGCCGGCTGGTGACCTGCGCCCAGGCCTCGGCCCAAGGGAGAAGCTCGGAGGCATCCCCTGCCTGCCCGAGTCCGCTATGCGCGGCGTAATGGAAGGAGCGGAGCATTCCGGCGACGTCGCGCAGCGGGGAGCGTTTGGCTTTACGCTCGATCAGGGGACGGAGCGGTTCGCCCTCGAAGTCGATGATGACAAAATCGTCGCCCGTGTTGAGCACCTGTCCGAGGTGATAATCCCCATGGGTGCGGGTCTTCGTGGCGTTGACCGGCTGTGACGCCAGCGCTTCCGCGCGCTGCAGGATCACGGCTTCGAGCGGCTGGAAATCGGCGAGCTGCTCGTTGGAGAGGACGCTCTTGCTCGAGGGCGCGCTCAAGAGACCCCAGGCGCGCTGGCCGGACGAGCGGATCTCGTCCGCCAGAGTGCGCTGGTCTTCGAGTGTTAATCGCTCCGGCGCGAACGCTGGATCTACCGAGGCCGCCGAAAGCGCGAGGTGCATCTGGCCGGTGCGCACTCCGAGCTGCCACGCGCGGGCGGCAAAGGTGCCGAGCAATTCCACGAGGCGCTCGGGATTCGCTCCTCCCTCGAGCAAACCGGGCACGGTGAAATCGGGAGCCTGCGTGCCGGCCTTGCGGATGCGCTGATAAAACGCCTCCACCTCCCGCAAGGTGTACGCCCACGCGTCGCCGTCATTCGGCACCATGCCTAGCGCGAGGGCGAGGACCTGCGGTTCTCCTTCCGGACGCCGGTATTTCAGCATTCCGGCAAAAGGCGGGACGTACTGGAACCGCTGCTCCTCGGAGAGGAACCGGGTGATCTCGACGTCGGGGTTCATCCCCTCCTCCAGCTTGCGGAAGAGTTTTACAAAGATCCGATCGCGGCCCGACGGATCGCGGAAGATCATGGAGGAATTGCTCTGCTCGACCTTGAGCACACGCGCGGAGAAATCCGCCGCGCCTTCGGGCAGCCCTTTTCCAGGGATGCCTGCAAGTTCGCCAAACTCACCGGGAACCGCTTC
>CBINJX010000494.1:0-4748 GCA_966251085.1 uncultured Verrucomicrobiales bacterium | reverse complement strand
GGAACGGCGCGGTCTCTCCCTGCCAGAGCGGATCGCTCTCCGCCTCGGGCGTGAACCGGACATCATAGAACCCGATCTCCTTCTGCGTGTTCTTGAAGACCTTGCCACCAAGGGCGGATGCCATGAGCTGCGCGCCGAGGCACATCCCGATCACGGGCGTGCCTTTTGCACGAGCGGCATGGATCAGACGAATTTCATCGGAGAGGAACTGATACTTGTCAGTTTCATAGGCACTCATGCTGCCGCCGCCGAGTGCAATGCCCGCCCAGCCATTTGGGACAGTCGGCACCGGCTCGCCTTTCCACGCGTGCACCACATCGAGTGCCACCCCGTTCTCTTTCAGCACACTACCGAAGAGGCCTGCGTGATCGTATTCGTCGTTCTGAATGAAAAGGACTCTGCTCATGCGGGTGAGCTTTCAGTACAGGGGGGCATTTTTGTCGATCTCCCACTGACTGTAAGGTGCGCCTCCCTTCGGAATAGAAGGCCAGATCGGCGGATATAAAATGGGCCAAAGTCGAGCTGAGACACGCCCTATTTTACTTTCAGAAGTTTTGCTTCGATATCATCCATCGCCCGCTTTTTTGCTTCTTCATTCTCCAGTAGTTTCAGCTGTCCTACATACGTCACATTGGGAGTCAGCCGAAGAATCACCTTCTCAGCGCCCCAAGACATTTCCGTTGTCCATTCCTTTCCAACGGCCGTCTCGAAATCTGTGCTGATGCGCCCCTGATTGGGGCCAAAGATGATGCTTCCTTCGAGGCCAATCCAAGCCCGCCTTTCGTCCGGGCCGATAACGGCTTCAACTGTTAGCTCCACCTTGTGAATACTCGCAGCTTCACCGCCCGCTGAAGTGAGCTTGGTACTTCCACCCGGTCTGGTTCCGATACCCTTTCCGGAAAATAGCACCTGCTCAGGCTTTTCCGCTCTCGTTCCGGTGATTTGGATGTCAAAGCTGACCTCGCGGGGCGGTGGTTGACGTGGTTCAAGACAAGCCTTCGCCAACTCCATGTCAGATGTATTCAAGCGCAAGAACAGCAACTCACTCTTGGGAGAAAAAAAGGCGTAGCTTCCGGCAGGAAAATCGAGTCCCCACCCTCTCATGAGCTCTCGCAGATCATAGACATGACCTATGTTCATGTGCGGAAGACTTCTGGATGATTCGGGAGCAATCCGGAAAACTCCCTTGGGCTCCCACGCCTCTCCATGATTTTCTTGAAACCCTGCTTTCTCTGCCTTCTCAAGGTCAAAGCGGATATGTATCGGCTCCCGTATGTGAAGCAACTCGGAGCGGAACGTCCCTTGGGCGATGGCGGGCAGACCAGAGATTAACAGTCCGAAGCAGAGCGACAGAAGCTTGACCGGGAACATCACAGCTCCAACTTCTATTCTCCGATACCTTTGTTCGTATAGAAGTATCTCTGCAGCCCGAGAAGCCCCAAAAATGACCAGTACACCTCTGGCGGTTTCTAGAGATGCACGGGGGATTACAAGAGATCCACGCCAGTTCGGGAGAGTGGTATTGATGCAGTCTCCTCGACGGAAACCGCCCCTGAAAGGAGCAAGGAGAATAGCCCACTTCGGGGCCATTCCCGGTTCGAGTCTCCCCTGAAAAGGGAAGCATTCTCCCGTCCAAATCCCGTCAGACAGGAGAACACCTCAGACCTTCAGAAAACAACCAAGCTAAACCTCACCGGATCACAATCTCACCCAGGCGCTCCTCCAGTTCGCGCGGACGCGGTGTGAAGTACCGTCCCGCTCCCTCAAACGGATTCCGCAGTTTGATCAGGTTAAAGATGGAGAACGGCACACTGACGCGCACACCCGCCACCCAGTGCCCGCCCGCCAGCGCCGAGTCATCCCAATACTCCAGATCTGCAATCACACCGGGAAGCAGACGCGCTTCGAGACGCGCTTTGAAACCCGAGTAGTCGCCGCCAAAGGGATTTTCATAGTGGTAGTAGCCGCCGAAAAGGCGAACTTCCGCATAGCGATCCAAACCGGGAATCAGAAAGCCCAGCTCTGTGTTGAATCCCTCCATCACAGCCTCATAAAGGTCTGAACCACGGTGGCCCGTGACAATGCCTCCGCCACGAGGAAGTGCCCGGCTCGCACTCCGGGAACCACGGCCGGATTCAAATTCGGAGTCCTCGGGGAGGTAGTAATTAAAACGGAAATCGACCCAACGCGTGAGCACTTCGACTCCAAGACCGAGCTGGTCATAGTCGTGATCGCGCTCGCTGCTGATCGCATCCCAGTAAACGTTTGCGCCGAGAATCACCTGGCGTCCGGGGAGAAGCTTTCGGAAAGCGAGGCCGGTGCTGCTGACGAACTGTCCGCCGTCCTCCCAAAAATAAATGGAATCCAGAAAAAGGAGCGCATCACGTTCTTGCGTGGTCCACAGCCCCGTTGTCAGGTCGAGATAAAGACCCGATGCGCGATCACTGAATAGTCCGCCGATGGTGTTTTCGGTAACTGGATCATCCGGAAGAAAAGTGCGCCCCGGTTTCGGTTGGGAAATGACTTCCTGGGAAGCCACGATTTCATGCCCACCGTATGCAGGGAGTGTCGAGAGAAGGCTCAGGGCGATCACCCCTGTAGAGATCAATGCGGGTTTCCAGAACTGTCCCGCCGCCATGGTGTGAAGTTTATTCCACATCCCGGCATGTCATAGAAGGCACCGGGCGCAGTGCAAACACGAAACCGCAGCGCAACGTTGCATCGGCGATAACAAAGTGGGATGACTCGTGCCTCCGGGTCAGCATGCTTCCGAGCGCCATCTGCACAAAACAAAACCGCGCGACCGTACAAAATCCGGCAGCGCGGCTGTAAAGATTTGATCTGAGTGGCTACTTATTCGCCGTCGTTACCGACAGAAGCTTGCGGGCAGATTGCCATTACTTCGTTGGCGGCGTTGATCTCGTCGTCGCCTTCGGGCTGTTTGTAGAAATACACATACGTCTCGTCGTCGTTGTATTTCAGGAACTGGTCAGCGAGAGGAACGTCGAGGCAGACACGGCAGGGCGTGCAGGTGTCATCGACATACCATGGACCAGGAACGCTCTCTGGAAGTTTGTGAGTTTTGTCGGCCATAGGTTCGTGCGGGTTCAGCGGCCTTTAAGCAAATTTCGGGCTCAATCACAATGCATCAGTTCACAGGCGTTGATGATTTGCGATTGGAAGCTTCCACCGGCGGCGGTGGTGCGGGCGCAGGCTCCTGCTTTGGCGGCGGCGGCGGTTGGCCCGGAGGCAGGAAGAGATTTGGATCAAAGGTCGGCAGCAGAGGGGTCTCCGGCGGACGCGGCGGCGGTGGCGGTTCAGGGGACGGTACCGGCAGCAGCTCACGCCCCGACTTCGTGAAGACGCCTGTGCGCCAAAGGACCTGCTTCCGGCCATTGATCTCGACCTCTTCCTCCACCTTGCGCTCAACGACGTCCTCAACGCGATACGGGGTTCCGTCCGCGTGTTTGAGGAAGGGGCGCATTTCATCGAGATGGAACGGCCGCGAGCCTCGACGACCGAAAACGACTGTCTGGTTGCCGGTTTCATCCACCACACGGTCACGATCGAGGCCACGCGAGATGGCAAGCGCAGGTTTGTGAGTGTGATAGGAAGCGATCAGGCGCGGCGAAGGACGCGGGCTGAACCCGGACGAAGTCGGAACGGTGTCAGGCGAGATGAGCTGGAGGACGCGGAAGCCGTTTTTCCCATCGGCGACCAACGCGTACATCGAGGCATTCACACTGCCGATCTGGACGGCGCGTGTGTCGTTGAGTTTGCCATCCGCCGAGTACATCTGCTCGAGACGCGGACGTTCCGGATTTTCCACATCGATGATAGCGAGCCCTTCCGGACCGTTCGCTACATAGGCATAAGTGCGGGCGACGTAGAGCTTCTGTGCATTGCGCAGCCGTACGACTGCGCCCTTCACAGGACGCGGACTTACGGGATCACTGATATTCAGGACCTTGAGCCCGTCGTCATCGGTGACAAAGGCATACTGAAACTGCACGTAAATGCTCTTCGGATTCCGCAGGAAGCCATCCGCCAGTTCACCGACAAGCCGCGGGCGCTCGGGGTTGCTCACATCCACCACCGCGATGCCGCGAGGTGTGCAGATGTAGATCCGAGTTCCCGCGCAGATCCCGAATGTCGCGCCAGTCAATCGGCCGCTCGGATTGAATGTGTCTCCGATCTCCTCGCCATTGGCGTGGCGGAGTTTGGTCCGGCGCAGGAAGTTGTTCGTCGGGTCGCCATCGAGCAGTGTGCTGACATTCACGACGACCAAGCCCTCCTTCAGATCCGTGACAAACACGTACCCGAAGAATGGATGGATCGGCTGCTCTTCATTCTCGGGAGACTGAATGCGGAGCGGATCATTGATCAGCGTGCTCGGCATCGCCACTGATGTCGCATACTTGGTGCGGACATAAGTGCGCTGTCCCAGAGGTGAAACTGGCGCACTGACGATCCGCTCAGAGAATCCCTTCTGATCGATGTTTGCGACGTCGAACACCTCGAGACCCGCGGGACCATTTGCGGTGTAAAGATACTCCCCACGCAGGGTCAGATCGTTGATCACCTTGGCGTGATGATGATAGGCGATCTTCAGTTCGCGATCGTTTTCCAAGTGATCACCGTAGAAGCGTGGATACGCCACCTTGTGCAGAGAGGAACCAATAGCAGCTTGCGGCTCGTCGGCTTCCGTCCAGACGACACCGTTCAACTCCCCTTCCCCTCCCACCCAG
>CBINJX010000493.1:0-4748 GCA_966251085.1 uncultured Verrucomicrobiales bacterium | reverse complement strand
ATGGATCTGCGCGGGTCATTCGCCGCAGGGGCAGGAGAGGCTCGCGGTATTTCTCTCCCAGCGTGCGGCGCTCCAGGAGATCCCGTTGCGTCAGCAGGCGATTGCGGAATTGGCGGGCAAACTCGACTGGCGTCAGCAACTGGAACAAACCGTGATGACAATGCGGGAGGCGCAGTGGAAGCCTTTGCTGGCCTGGGCGGAAACGGAGGGGAATCCGTGGTTTCAGCGGGGGGCCGGTGTGTGGGTGAAGTTTTTGCCGGTGTTGACGCTGCTCGGCGGTGGGGTGGTGTATCTCGCGGGAATGGGGGCGTTTCCGTTTGCGCTGTTACTTTCGGTTCAGGCGGTGCTGGCGCTTGGGATGGGGAAGTCGTTGCGTCCGCATATCACAACTTTGGAGAAACAGCAGCCGTCACTTGGGGCTCTGGAATCTTCGGTGGCGCTCGTGGAGCAGGAGGAGTTCAAGACTGAGCTGAACCGGCGGCTGAAAGAAATGATCTGCACTGGGAGCTCTTCCGCAGCGGAGGAGATCAGCTCGCTGCGATCCACGGCGGGCTGGCTGCAGATGCGGAACAATCCTCCAGTTCATTTCGCGCTGAGCGTGCTCCTGCTCTGGGATCTGCAGTGGGTGGCACGCGCGGAGACGTGGAGACGTCGCAATGGCAGGCGGGTGCGCGGCTGGATTTCGTCGCTGTCCGAGTTTGAAGCGCTTGGGAGCCTCGCGATCATTCCTTTCGAGAATCCGGAGTGGCCGTTCCCGGAGGTGACGGAGCATCGGGCAGAGCCATTCGTGGCTGCGGAGTTGGGCCATCCTTTGTTGCCGGCAAAAGTGCGGGTGACAAATAGTTTACGGATTGAAAAGACCGGGACTGTCTGTCTCGTGACCGGTTCCAACATGTCGGGAAAGAGCACCTTTCTCCGGACAGTTGGGGTAAATCTGGTGCTGGCTTATGCCGGTGCACCCGTCTGCGCGCGTTCGCTGGGGTGTGCTTATCTGCCGCTCTATACCTCAATGCGAGTGACGGATGATCTGAACGCGGGCGTTTCTTCGTTTTATGCGGAGCTGCTGCGAGTAAAGACGATCATCGAGGCTAGCCGTGTGCTGCCGGTGTTCTGGCTGATCGATGAGATCTTCCGGGGGACAAATTCGCGGGATCGGATCGCCGGTGCCCGGGAGGTGCTGAAGACGTTGTCAGCGGTGGATGCAACAGGACTGGTCTCCACGCATGACCTGGAGCTGAGTCAGCTCGCACAGGAGGCGCCGGAGCGGTTCCGGAATTATCACTTCAGTGAGCAGTACACGGAGAGTGGGATCGAGTTCGATCACCGGCTGAAACCGGGCGAATCGCAGACGACAAATGCCGTGTACCTGATGAAGCACCTGGGGATCATTCCCGGGTGAGGAGTCTTGGCCCGAAAAAGGTGCGGATGGTCGTGATCTCTATCCCTTGGAGCGAAGTAAGATTACGATTAGGGTTACGATTACGATTAAGAAGCTGTAGCGCCTGCTGGGATCGGCCCTTGATAAGCCGGTTTACCTCCCCCGGATCGCCAGCACAAGCCATCCGCCAATCAAACAAAGCCCACCAATCGGCGTGATTGCACCGAGCCACTTCACATTCGTTACGGCGAGCAGGTAGAGCGTACCGCTGAAGATCAGCATACCGAGGGTGAAGAGGCGCCATGCCCAGGTATTCAGCGGCTCCCGGCCGGCGACAAAGAGAAGCACCGCAGAGTGGACCAGATGGTAAAGCGCGCCAGTCTGCCAGGTTGCGAGGGTGCCGTTGGTCTCCAATACCGGTTTCAATCCATGCGCTCCAAAGGCGCCGAGCCCGACGGCGGCTAATCCAAAGATGGCGGCGATACGAAAGGCGGTCGTGGAGTTCACAGGCGTGAAGCGAATCACAAGCTGGCGGCGTGCGCCACACTCTACTAGCTTGCGCCTCCCATGGATTGGACCAACTGGACGCCACTAGAGCGCGCCACCCTCTGTTTCATCGTCAAAGACGGACGCATCCTGCTGATTCACAAAAAGCGGGGGCTTGGTGCTGGCAAGGTCAATGGGCCGGGAGGGAAGCTCGAGCCGGGCGAAACTCCCGCGCAGGCAGCTGTTCGCGAGACACAGGAGGAGATCGGTGTCACTCCGCTTTATCTCGAAGAGCGGGGGATCCTTCGTTTTCAATTCACCGATGGTTACAGCCTCCTTTGCACCGTCTTTGTTGCAAGGGATCTGGAGGGCGAGCCGATCGAGACCGTGGAGGCCACACCTTTCTGGGTGCCTGTTCCCGAAGTGCCGTACGATGGGATGTGGGAAGATGATCAGCACTGGCTTCCGGCCGTGCTCGATGGCAGCGCTCCATATTTCCACGCCTGGTTCGAGTTCGATGGCGAGCGGATGCTCGGCAAGGAAGTGCGGGTGATGGAACAGCCCGGCGAACTGGTTGATTTCAAGACTCCGAAAGCCCTCTGATCCATCCTCCTGCCTATTATGTCGTCACGTCGGATCTTTGTTGCCGGATGCGGGTTTGTTGGTCTCCCCACGGCCCGTCTCTTTCATTCCGCAGGTTGGGAGGTAATCGGGGGGACCCATTCCGCTGAATCCGCGGATGCTCTCGCCGGTGAACCTTTTCAGGTGACAGCGTGCGACATCAGCAGCAGGGATTCCGTCGCGGCGCTCGGTCAGAAGCTGGGGAAACTCGATGCCGTGATTCACTGCGCCAGCTCCGGACGCGGCGGCGCTGAAAGTTATCAGCGGGTCTACCTGGAAGGCTGCCGGAATCTTGCGGCAATCCTGCGTCCCAAGGCGCTTCTCTTCACGAGCAGTACGTCGGTTTACGCCCAGGTCGGGGGCGAAACGGTCACCGAGGAGAGTGCGGCGGAGCCTGATCGAGAAACCGGACGCATCCTCCGCCAGACAGAGGACCTCGTTCTTTCATACGGCGGTATTGTGGCGCGTTTGGCAGGGATCTATGGTCCGGGGCGTTCGGTGCTTCTGAAGAAATTCTTCAGCGGTGAAGCAGTGATCGAGGGGGATGGCTCCCGGTGGATCAATCAGGTTCACCGCGACGATATCGCCTCTGCGCTCTTCACCCTCCTGCAGAGTGGGGTGCGCGGTGTATTCAATGTTTCAGACAACACCCCTGTTTCCCAGCGGGCTCTCTATGAATGGTTAGCTGCCCGGTTTGAACGTCCGGTTCCGCCTACGGGACCGATCGATACCAATCGCAAACGCGGATGGACCCACAAACGGGTGAGTAATGCAAAGCTTCGGGCCTTGGGATGGGAGCCGAAGTATCCATCGTTCTTTGATGCGGTGGATCGCGACCAGAAGCTGGTGGCAGCGGTAGCATCCTCGGCTCATCCTGAGTGAGAAAAAGGCATTCTCAGCCGCGCAAAGGCGCAGAAAGGGAGTGCACGAGTGTCCGTACTTTTTCTTTTTGTGCATTTTTGCGCCTCATTGCGGTCGCTCTCGCCGACTTTTTCTGCTGGCGCATTGTAAGGAGAGAGCGCCTTTACGGCCCCTGGCCAGCCATTGGTTGTGCGAGTCTAAAAAATCAGGTTTTGATGCGGGGTTCAGTCAGTGATCTCCCGCCCCCGTGCGGCTGCTGTCCCTCCCGATACCTTTATTACCCTTCGGTAATATGATGTGCCGGATGGGCACTCAGGAGGCACCGCTTTTGTGCGGTGAGAATACCAATGAGATACCAGCACGATCACGATCTTTCAGCGCTGCACGAAGGCGGGGTGAGCCATGAGGCGGCAGTGACTACATTACTGTCCGGCGGACAGGCCGGGGCGGAGCGGGCCGTGCTCGACTGGGCCATCGAGAATCAGGTGGAACACGGGGGATGGTGTCCGCAGGGACGGCGTGCCGAGGATGGGATCATTTCGCCGGTTTACGAGTTGCGCGAGACTAGAACACGCAACTACGCCGAAGCGACCGAGCGAAACATCCGGGACAGTGACGCCACGCTGATCCTCACGATTGCCCGGAAGTTGAGCGGTGCTCTCAAAAACACGATCGACACGGCTAAACGCGCTCGAAAACCAACGCTTCATCTGAGCAAGAATGTGCCGATTGCCGAAAATGCCCGCCGCCTGCAGGAATTCATCGTCGACGAGGGAATTTCGAGACTGCATGTGACGGGCAGTCGCTCCTCCGATGAGGCTGGGATTGAAGAATTTGTGACATCCTTGTTTACCCAGTTGGCAAAGTTGGACAGGGAATAGGGGCGCAAGACAGCGGAGGCAGGATGCGTGCTTCATCCGCATCGCCCTGCCTTCCCTCGGTCGGATCTCTTCCATGCTGCTCGGGAAATAGGCGCAGCGCCGTAGCCGATGTCTATCATCCTGCGAGTGACCAAGGTCGGGTTTCATGACTCGTTTCTTAACCGCCGAGCCCCTACCGAGCTGTCGGCTTTGCCTACTGAGCCCTGAGCTTCTTATGCCAAGCTCGTAGCTTCGTGCATGAAGCTACGAGCTTGGGCGATGAAGCTCTACAGCTTTATCCGGGCAGCCCCAAGCTTGAGGCGCCAAGCTTCGAGCTTGAGGTCCTCAGCCTAAGGCTTCATCAGCAAAGCGCCGGGCTGGATGCAGGCAGCCTTGAGCTTGCCTCACCAAGCTCCGAGCTTCGTCAATCAAGCTCAAAGCTTGGCCTGCAAAGCTTGGGACTCTGTCAGGTTCTATTTGGTAAGGTCTATTCCCAGGCGGTTGCGATCCGGCTCTTAACGGCTGGAGGTCAGGCCTTCTCT
>CBINJX010000492.1:0-4750 GCA_966251085.1 uncultured Verrucomicrobiales bacterium | reverse complement strand
GGGAGGTGTCCTCACCCTTACCAGCTATCCTCGTCGCACGAGCCCGGTTCTTCGCGGCAAATGGGTGATGGAGGAGATCCTTGGTACACCACCACCGCCGCCGCCGCCAAACGTCAGCACGCAGTCCGTCGAGCGCCGCGAGCGCGGTCTCAGCTTCCGTCAGCAACTCGAGCAGCACCGCGAAGATCCAAGGTGCGCGGGATGTCATGCCCGGATGGATCCGCTAGGATTCGGTCTGGAGAACTTCGATGCAATCGGTGCATGGCGTACGGAGGACCGGAGGGCGCCCGTCGATGCTTCCGGCCAGATGATCAGCGGAGAAAAATTCGTCGGGCCTGCGGAAATGAAGCAACTGCTCCTCAAGCGGAAGGATGAGTTCACGCGCAACGTCACCGAGAAGATGCTCGCATATGCACTCGGCCGTGGCCTAGAGGCCCCCGACTGGTGGCCGGTTCGTAAGATCGCACGTGCGGTGGCTCAGGATGGCTATCGCACGCAGACGTTGATCCTTGAGATCACGAAGAGTTTTCCATTCCAGTACCGCCGTCCAGCGGCACCCCAGACCGTCGCTCACGCGCAGAAGTAACCCATGAACACTCAGCCAATCTCCCGTCGTACCATGCTCAAGGGTGTAGGCGCCTGCCTTGCCCTTCCGTTACTCGATGCCATGCGCCCCGTGCGCGCTCTGGGCCAGAATCCGGCTTCAGCGAAGAACCCGGTGCGAATGGCAGTGCTCTACATGGCCAACGGAGTCCGGCCGGATGCATGGACCCCAAAAGGTGCCGGAAGCGATTTCGAATTATCGCCGATTCTTCAACCGCTCGCCGCGCACAAGGACGATCTGCTCGTCCTTACTCAACTGTGGAACGCTGCCAGTGACACCGGCGATGGTCACTACGTGAAGACCGGCGGTTTCCTCACCGGAACCACGATCACCCGCACCACCGGCGCGAGTCTCTCGAGCAACGGCATCTCGATGGATCAGCTCTGCGCCCAGAAGATTGGCAACTTTACGCCGCTGCCGTCTCTGGAACTTGGCATCGAGCCGCCCGCGACCGGTGTCGATGCCAATGTCGGCTACACGCAACTCTACGGCGCGCACATCGCCTGGCGCACCCCCACTTCACCGCTCAGCAAGGAGATCAATCCCAGGCTCGCCTTCGACCGGATCTTCCGGCCGAAAACAGCCCCGGGTGACCGCGCCGCTGCCGCCGCTCGCGACAAGAGCGTGCTCGATCTTGTGTTGGAAGATGCAAAGTCTCTCCAGCGCCGTCTAGGAGCGGAGGATCAGGCCCGGCTCGATGAATACCTCGAGAGTGTCCGTTCCGTGGAAAAGCGCATCGAGTGGGATATCCAGCGGCAAAAGGCAACCGTAATGGAAGACCCGCTGGCCCGCGCCGCGATCGAAGAACTCGGTCGCCGGGTGGATGCTTACAGCGATCCCGCGCGAGTGAGCGAACGCAAGGGCGATCATACCGAGCATGTCCGGCTCATGCTCGACCTCATTGCTCTCTCCTTCTGGACCGACTCCACCCGCGTCGCCACGTTCATGTTTGGCAATGCGGTGAGTAGCCGCTCATTTGCATTCATGGGGCAGGGCTTCGGCGGACATCACCAGACCTCCCATCACGAGAACAAGGGCGACAAACTCGAGCAGTATCAGCGGATCAATACCTGGCATATCGAGCACTACGCCTACCTCCTGGATAAGCTGAAGAGTATCCGCGAAGGCGAGGGGACAGTACTCGACAATTCCATGATCCTCTTCGGTGCAGGCATGCGCGACGGCAACGCCCACAACCCGCGCAACCTTCCGATCGTCCTCGCCGGACGCGGCGGCGGCACACTCGCCACCGGCCGTCACCTGCAGTATGAGAAGAACACCCCGCTCACGAATCTCTACCGCTCCATGCTCAGCCGCATGGGAACGCCTGTGGACGGGTTTGCAGATAGCACGGGCGAACTGAAGGGTTTGGACGACCCGTCGTTTCGGGGAGTTTGAGGAATGATGAAGCACGAATGACGAGATCCGAAGGAATCCGAAGCTCAAATGACGAAGGTGCGTTTCGTTCTTCGGACATTGGTCCTTCTTTCGTCATTCGTCATTCGGATTTCGTCATTCTAAGCAAGTGCACCCGTGCCACCTGCCACATATACCCCGGTCCACCGCCGCCGGCAGTTTCCGGGGTAAAGAGCGCCACTGCCTTGCGCAGATGTTCCAACGCGCTCTTGCGGTTACCTAGCAGCTCTTCGTTGAGTCCTGCATAGTAGTGCGCGAAAAACATCACTCGCGCATCACCGGTGAGCTTCTTGCGTTCTACCTCGGCAAGGACATCTGGGCCTGAGCGCTTGCCGGCAAACATCTCGTAGAGTGCCGGAAACGGCTCCCGGTCGAACTCCTTGTAAATCAGCATTTCCTTCCGCGCCTTTTCGATTCCATCCACCCGTGCCTGTGCGAGGAACTTCCAGATCCCGTTCTCCCGGTCGCGACCGTCGTAGGCGTGGTACTTTTCAAATTGCTTGGCCGATTTCGCGAAGTCTCCCGCGAAGTAGTAAGCGATCCCCAGACGCCAATGCGGAGCATCCTGGGTCGGATCGAGCGCGATCATCTTTTCGAACTCCGCGACCGACTCCTTCGGGTGATTGAGAAAGAGATGAAGATCGCCCCGGCGGGAATGCGCCGCGACCGTGTCGCTGCTGCCTTTTGTCGCTGCGAGCTGTCGCTCGAAGGTTTGCAGCATGGCTGATTCATCGGCGAACGCTGAGGAAGCGACGGAAAGGATGACCAGAAGAACGGAAAGGCGCATGGGTACTCAAGAGAGGTGAATGCAGCAGTGCCTATTTACTTAGCTTGAGCGTGGCGAGACGGGGCGCGACACCGCTTTGGAGGAAGAGTTGTGTGCCTGCGCGGGGAGGATGTTGAACTGAGGGTGCGGGATCTTGGTACGTGAGCGGTGGGCTTGGGCAGCGCTTCACCTGACTCCTGGCAAGGGCCGAGCGCCGCCGGCTGCAGCAGAAAGCTCGCGCTCGCGAGTGATTACTCTGCATTAAAAGATCGCTCCGCCCGCTCCAAGCTGGCTCGCTCCCGTGGAGTGAGCCCCTTCGCTTCTTTGAACCACCGCATTGCTGCCGAGAAGCCGCCCTCGTTCACCCAGGTACGCCAAGCCTCTCCCAGAGCATCAGCACTGCGCTGAGGATCGGGAATGGTGCGGAGCCAGCTGAGTGCTCCCTCTGCATCCATGCGAATCGCCGTTTTGGCAAAGCCGGTCACAGCCGCTTCGCGGGATGCTCCCGGCGGAAGACTCTGCAGCCAAGCGGCAGTCTCGTTGGTGCTGAGCCAGGCCCAACGCGACGCGATACTGCCCAGAGCGATTGCTCGCATTTCCCCCTCCGGAAGACTGGTTCCCCACTGAATCGCTGCGGCACGATCCTTATCTGCCCATCTCTCGGCTGCCTCTACGAGCAGAACTCCGCGAACACCGTCCGGCTGCGAAGATGCGAAATCGATAGCGAATTGGGGCGCGCTTTCACTCCAGCTTCTGAACATCTGCGCAAGTTCCCCCTCGTACTCACGGCGTCCTGAAGGATCCAGTTCCGCAACTCGTCGGGCGAAGGCTGCAGTAGCCGCAGCTGGATCGCGCTTCGACCAGAGATAATAGAAATTATCGCCCTTGAAGATCTCGAGTGGAACCTGTTCTGCAAAATCACCTGCAGCTTGCGGATTTTTTTCGAGCAGACCTGCCGCAACTTTCGCCAAAGCGGAGTTGCGCACGGTATCATCGGGGAGCTGCCGCGCATAAGCGGCAGCGGCATTCGCGTCCTGTGTTGCCCAGATGCCGAGCACTCGTGCCTCTGCCATCTGACGGACTCGCTCGTTTGATACGTTTGCCAGCCAGCGTAGCGCACCGCGCGGATCTCGCTGCCCCCAAGCCTCTGCTATTCCTTCGATCGCTGGCGCTCGTACTGTTCCCACACGGATCTCCAGCGCTTTCGCTGCTGCTCGCTGAGGATCACGACTGGTCCAGTCCCGGAAAAATTCGGAGACCGCCTTACCGGTGGTCCAATTGCCTGCGCCAAACTCGATGATCAAAGCCGCCGCGTCTTCGGGTGCATCTTTGCCAATCGCCACTGCGGCATTGAACGCATACCAGTTCAGCGGCCTGCGTTCATGCTCTGATAGCTGTCCCGCCCAGGCGAGTACGGCTGCAGGATCCTGGCGCATCCAGGTATGCAGCGCAGCTTCCATTACGCCCCTCTCATGCACAGCGTATTGCCGTGCATGCTGGCAGGCAGCTTCAGGCGCGTGCTCAGCCCATGAAGTGTACAGGTCGCACAACAAGTCTGCTCGTTGCTCCTTTGGAAGCCGCAATGCTGCCTCCACAGCACGATGAAACTCGTCTGGCTTCAGCTGCGCGATGAGTTCCGCGAGAGCATGATCACGATGTAACTGGCTCGGATAAGAAACCGCCTGAAGGATCACCTCGCCGAGATCCCGTTGTGGTTCCCCTCGCTCGGATTTTCGTCCATCCGCAGCAGTATCCGTATTCGTGTGGCGACGCGCGGGCACCTCCTGATGATCGTACTGGAGATAGCCTGCCGCAAAACCGGCGATCAGGTACACAGGGGAACTCAGCCATAGCAGTCGAATATTCATGAGATCTCCTCAGTTACCGTTCTGCTTGCCTCGATTCAGGATCCGGTCCTTTTCTCCCGGGCTCAGGAGTGAGGTTTTTTGAATCCATTTCTTCAG
>CBINJX010000491.1:0-4751 GCA_966251085.1 uncultured Verrucomicrobiales bacterium | reverse complement strand
CTGTGTAGAGGCGGCTCTGTCCCGAGCTTGCGAGGGACGTGCCGCCTCTGATCCTTGGCGTGGGCGGAGGTGGTGGGTGGTTGGAATCCGAGGGTGGCAAGCGTGCAAGCTCCGCACCGCCCCGCCGCCTGCGCCCCACCGCAAAGTTTGAGGCGGCACCTGCCTCGTGGAACTCGGCAGAGATCCGCCTCTACACCAGTACGTAGCTTCGCCTAATGCGAATGCGGATGCTTCTCCAGATGCTGCCGGAGCAAATCTTTCCCGTAGTCATTCCCGTTCGGAGTCCGGACCACGGTATGAATATGTTTGCGATTTGGAGTATCTGATCTCCCCAGTGCGATCGGCCGCTGGTGATCAAATTCGATCAGGATCACAGGGCTGTGGATCCGGTAATAGAAGACACCATCCGGCTCCGTGCTTCCGATCCAGGCGAAGTAGGTGTCTTTCAGGTGAGCCTCGACCTCGGACATCTTCACCTTGGCGTGGCCCTCCTTCATGTTGTGGACGTACTCGGCGATGGTCTCGAGCAGCAGCTTCTTTTGCTCCTCGTTCAGTTCGGTAACCGGAATCCCGGCGTAATCGAGCACCACGTTATCCTTGAAGGCTTCCGTGAGGTTGTTCACCGGACCCTTTTCGCCCTGAATCCGCGCCTTTGACTGCTGCTGCGGATCGAGCGCCTTCATCAGTGTGAGGCCTTTATCCTGTTCCTTCTGGAGAACGACCGTTCCCTTGAACTTGCCCGACTCAGCTACGACCGGTTCCGATCCCATGAAAGTCGGAGTCATCACCACCTGATCACCGAGCACGAAGTAGTTGATGTTCAGATGATGCCCGTCCAGCTGCCAGCCCCACGGCTCCGTTGCGGAAGGCACGCCCATGATACTCAACGAGTAGAACCACTGCCCGTATTCCTCGGGTTTGTTGGTGAGTTCGGCCAAGGTCTCATTCAGCTTCATGATGTCCCGGGCCTGCTCAAAACCCTTGGCGCTGAGGCTTGCCTTGAGGAGACCAAAGGCGAGGGAGCGCTGCTCCTCGCTCATATCCTGGAAGCTGACGCCGTCGCGGATGTAGAAATGCGGGTTCATCCACTTGCGCCATTCGTCGGAATCCACGGGGAAGAGGATCTTCTTACGCTGTTCCTCAGTCAGGCCGGCGATGAGATCCTTCGCTGCTTTTTGGACCGGTTCGGTGGAGACTCCCGTTGATCGGATCGGGAAGAGGTTAGGGATCACCTTTCCGTCTGTCGTGATCCCTTTGAAGGGCTCAGCCAGACCCTTCGCTTCCGCTTCGCGCGACATGCGGCGGAAACGCTCCTCTTTACTTTCAGCCGGTTGCTGCGCGGTGGCTGTTGAGTTGTAGCAAGTGGCCGAGAGAAGCAGCAGCGCGGCAGTCTTACGGAAAGAGCAGGGGAACGGCGTGAGTGTCATGGAGGGCATGGATTGATAAGCAATCGCTTATCCCAGCCGTTCCTGAGGCATCAACGCAAAGAAACGCTTCCACTTACTCTTGTCTCGCAACCGCCACCGGCGCTTCCCCTTCATTGCGGATCAGCCCACGCGTCTGTCTCTTCACCAGGCCGGCATAATATCCCGAGCGTCGCATCAGTTCGTTGTGCGTGCCCTCCTCAGCGATCCGCCCTTCTTTGAGGACGATGATCTTGTCCGCGTTCACCACTGTCGAGAGCCGGTGCGCGATGACAAAAGTCGTTCGTCCGCGCATCAGCGTATCCAAGGCATCCTGCACCAGCGCCTCACTCTCGGCATCCAGCGCGGAAGTCGCCTCATCGAGAATGATCAACGGTGGATTCTTGATCAGCGCCCGCGCAATGGTGACCCGCTGACGCTCACCGACGGAAAGCTTGCTGCCGCGTTCCCCGCAGAGGGTGTCGTATTTGTCGGGCAGGCTCATGATCATCTCATGCGCATTTGCCGCTTTGGCAGCTGCGATGACCTCCTCCATCGTCGCCTCCGGTTTCCCGTAGGCGATGTTTTCACGGATGGAATCATTGAAAAGCACCGGCTCCTGCAGCACGACACCGATGTTCCGCCGCAGCCAGTCCTGTTTCAGATCGCGGAGATTATGGCCGTCCAGCTCGATGGCTCCGCTGACCGGATCGTAGAACCGCATCAGCAGCGAAGTCATCGTCGTCTTCCCGCTGCCGCTAGGCCCCACAATCGCCACGGTCTGCCCCGGCAGTGCATGAAGATTGATGCAGTCTAGGAGGGGGCGGCTCCGGCCGGGATAGTTGAACGTCACATCCCGGAAAATCAGTTCGCCACGCACCTCGGGGAATGCCTGTGCATTCGGCGCATCTCGGAGTGAATCCTGCACATCGAGAATCGAATAGATCTCGTCCAACGACACCGATGCCTTCTGCACCGTCTGGTAAATGCCGGTAAGCCCCTGCACCGGACCAAACAGACCACCGACATATCCAAGGAACGCGACCAGCGTACCGAGGGTGATCTCGCCCCGGATTATAAGCCATACGCCCACTCCCGTGGCGGCGATCCTGGCGATAGCGATCACCATGTTCGTTCCCGCGGTGTAACCGGCATCGACTCCCACCCCGCGGATCACCGTGCCGTTTGCCTCCGCCACATCCTTCAGAAAACGCTGCTTCTCCTTGTCCTCCATGGCAAAGGAGCGGACCGTAACGATACCCGAGAGCACCTCATTGAACCGGGAGTAAATCTTTGCCCACTGATCCAGCTGCCTCCGCTCCCGGGTGATCTGCTCCGGCGCCGCCTTTGCAGCGAGCAGGCCGGGCAGGGGAGCAAAGAGGAGAACCAAAAGCGCCAACCGCCAATCCATCTGCACCATCACCACGATCGAGATCGCCAGGTAAACGATCGCCGGGAGCACGGAGAAGAGAATCTGGCTCGCCGCGTTCATGAAGCCCTGGATGCTTCGGTCGAGCTTGGTCATGATCGCTCCCACCCCTTCCGAGCGATGGAAGGAAAGTGGCAGCCGGTGAAGGCGTCCGACCGTTTCACCGAGCAGAGAATGATGAATCCCGAGACGCGTCTTCCACGTCAGCCAGGTAGAGCCACCCGTCACCGCCTCTCGCAGGATCGCCACTCCCACCAGCAGCCCAATCCCAAGAGTGAGTGCCTCGGCTGAACGGCCGCCGGCGAGGTGATCAAAGATATATTTCAGCACCAGTGGTTCGGCCGCATTGAGAGCTGCCAGAAGAAGCGTCAATCCGCAGATCCCGCCGACCTGTAGCCGGTATGGAGAAACAAAGACTGCCGCGCGCTTCCATTTCGAACGAGTGGAAGCAGGATGAGAACTCGGTTCGTGCACAGTAGGTGTTAGTAAACGGGCGCGCTACGGTGCGAGCGATGCGACGTTTCGCAAGGGAATATTACTGGGCTGTAATGTATTGTGTTTCCCTCTCGTTGGCTATGTGGCGAGTCATGAGGGGGCACACGCGGAGCATGGCGACTATCTCCCATATCCGGGAGATCATGTGACGACTCATTCGCAGGAAATGTGAGCCGAGCCGACGGCTCCGACTTCGAAGCCCTGAGCTCTGGGCACCGAGCCCGGAGCTTCATTCCCGAAGCCTGGAGCTTGCGGTGCCAAGCCACGGGCTTAGCGAGGAAAGCTCAGGGCTGGGTGTGCTGAGCCTGAAGCTTAGTGACTCTAGCCGTGAGCTTTGCTACCCCAGCTCAGGGCTCGGGTGGTGAAGCTTGGAGCTTGATGCATGAAGCTCCGAGCTCGGTGAAGTAAGCCTCCAGCTCGGTAGCTGAAGCCTACAGCTCGGTGATGTCCTATCCGTTAAGATCGAGGCCTCCGGAGCGAAGATAAGGAGCGAACCGAGAGAGATAAATAGCTGCGCCGAAACTGATTACTGATTACTGACCTACTGGTTACTTTCTCCACGCCTCTATGCGTGCCACTCATTAAGAACTCTCAACTCCAAACGCTGCACTGCCTCAAAAAAATGCCAGAAAAAATCATCGTCAGCCGTCCAAGCCTTCAAAGTCTCGCCGAGAAGCTCGATAAGCATGCTCAGGAGAAATTTGCGGCGCAGCGGGAGGCGAAGGTGGCCAAGGAGTGGGGAGATCTGAGCGAAAATGCGGAGTACAAGGCGAGTAAAGAGAAGTTCCGTCTTGCGGGCAGACTGCAGCAGCGCGTCGGCCGGGAACTCAAGCGACTCGAAGACACCGGCTACGAGGTTGTGGATCCGTTGGATTGGACCAAGGAAGAGGGGATACCTCAGAAGGTGGAGGTCGGTGTCGTCGTCCGGCTGACACAGAGGGGATTCACGGAGGATTATCTGCTGGCCGGCGCCAAGGACATCAATCTTCCAACCGATGCCGCGCTCGTCCCGGTTCCATATACCTCACCGCTCGGGAAGGTACTCATGGGCCAGACCTGCCCCAAAAAGCTCCAGGCGGAAATCGCGGAAGAGAAGCGTGAATTGGAGCTGATCAGTCTTCGCCGGCCGAAGCGGGAGGAGATCCTTCAGCTTTACCCGGAACTTACGTTTGAGGAGTAGTAGAGTGGAGCATGCGTCCCGCGTGCTCAGAAGGCGCGCCACAGCTTACCGGCTCCCAAACGCCTGCACGTTCGTCTAAACCCGCCAGGGTAGAGGCCTCCCTCTTTTCTGCTACACGGCCCCACCGCTGCCGTGCATCCGAACCGGAGGAGGTGTGCGACACACCCTCTGTTTTCCACATCGCCCCCAGGCACGCTGGAAGCCAATAGTGTTCGGCAGAAAGCGTGCTGTTTGAATCTACGGC
>CBINJX010000490.1:0-4758 GCA_966251085.1 uncultured Verrucomicrobiales bacterium | reverse complement strand
ATTTGACGCAAATGCACAGGGGCCAGTTTTCGGAAATGGCCTAGGAATTGTCGTGCTGAAAAGGCTCAGCGACGCGATCGCGGATGGGGATCACATTCACGCAGTGATCAAGGCTGCGGCGTTGAACAATGACGGTGCGTTGAAGGTGAGCTACGCCGCGCCGAGCGTGGACGGCCAGGCGGAAGTCATCGCGCTGGCGCATGCCATTGCAGGGATCAGCGCGGATACCATCGACTATGTGGAAGCGCACGGCACGGGCACACCGTTGGGTGACCCGATCGAGGTGGCCGCGTTAACAAAAGCGTTCCGGCAATCGACGGATGCAGCGGGCTTCTGCAAGCTGGGGGCGGTCAAAACCAATATTGGTCACCTCGACGTAGCCGCAGGTGTAACCGGGTTGATCAAAACCACGCTGGCTCTTGAACATCGAGAGATCCCGCCCACTCTTCACTTCGAGCAGCCGAATTCGAAAATCGACTTCGAGAGCAGTCCCTTCCGCGTCGTCACGAAACTGACGCCATGGGTAAGCCGGGGGCATCCGCGGCGGGCCGGTGTTTCATCATTCGGAGTCGGTGGCACGAACGCCCATGTCGTGTTGGAAGAAGCGCCGCAGATCGAGAGATCGTCCCCCTCAAATCGCCCGAACTTACTGCTGCTATCTGCCCGGACGCCATCCGCCCTGGCTCAGATGAGCCAGAATCTGGCGGAGCACCTGCGTATGCATCCAGAGGAAAACCTCTCCGATGCTGCATACACTCTGCAGACCGGTCGGCGTCTCTTTCCACATCGGCGGTTTGTGGTCGCCCGGGACAACGCTGAAGCGATAGCGCTTCTGGAACAGCCGAATGCTTCACCTGCACAAGAGCGCCGGGATGTACCGGTCGTATTTCTCTTTCCGGGACAAGGCTCCCAGATGCCGTCCATGGGGGCGGAGCTGTATGCGACAGAGGCGGTGTACAAAGCTGCGGTGGATGAATGTACGAACCTGCTTCAGCCAACTCTCGGGTGCGATTTCCGCGAAGTATTGTTTCCGTCTCCTGAACGAACTTCCGAGGCAGAAACACAGCTGCGGCAAACCCGTTTCACTCAGCCCGCTATCTTCGTTACGTCATACGCACTCGCACAGCTCTGGATGAGCTGGGGCATCCGCCCCCAGGCGATGATCGGCCACAGCGTGGGTGAATATGTCGCGGCGTGCCTGGCGGGAACCCTATCGCTCAAAGATGCTTTGATGCTCGTTGCGCATCGTGCCCGGATCGTACAGAACCTCCCTGGCGGCTCGATGCTGGCGGTCCGCGCACCGGAAACGGAGATCGTGGAAAAGGTGAGTCGGAATATGGCGATTGCCGCCGTTAATGCCCCTTCCCTGTGTGTCGTTGCGGGTCCGGACGACGAGATTGCGGCACTGGAACAGCAGCTCACAACGAGCGGAGTAGCTTGCAAGAAACTACCGACGTCGCATGCGTTTCACTCGCCGATGATGGAACCGGCACTCGAGCCTTTCCGCGCATTCGCGAGCACTGTGCCGCTGCAGGCTCCATCGATCCCATTTGTCTCCTGCCTGACCGGCAAGTGGATCACAGCCGAGGAAGCCGTCACCCCGGAATACTGGACGTCACACCTCCGGAACACTGTCCGCTTCGCAGATGCCTTGGCGGTGCTGATTCACGATCAACCGGACGCAATATTCCTCGAGGTCGGTCCCGGACAAACCTTGTATCAGTCTGCCCGGCAGCAGATCTCCAACGAATCTGCAATCACGCTCATTTCTTCACTTCCAGCACCGGGAACTGCGGCCCGAAAAACGAGTGAGGCAGTCCAGCTTCATTCAGCGCTAGGGAAACTCTGGGCGGCCGGTGGTACGATCGACTGGGCCGGGTTCTACCGGGACAGCAGGCGCCACCGCGTCGTCCTCCCTTCATACCCTTTTGAACGTCAACGTCACTGGCTGGAGCCATTGCCTCTAACGGATGCCCGCGAAACGCCGGCCCTGCAACAGGCTAAGCAGGAAACCGGATCGGAAGTGGTGAACGGCAGTAACGGCCATTTGCCGCCCGTAGCGTCGGTGAACATCAAAACACGTCGGGAGCGACTACTGGAACGAATCGGGGTCATCCTCTTCGAAATGTCAGGAGTGCAGGTCCATGGGGAAGCCGCCACTGCAACATTCCTCGATCTCGGATTCGACTCCCTGTTCCTCGCACAGGCTCGCCAGACGTTGCAGAACGAGTTCGGCGTGAAACTGACATTCCGCCAACTTCTGGAAGACATTCCGACGCCGGCAGCTCTTGCGGATTATCTTGATGCACAACTTCCCCCGGACGCATTTCCCGCTGCTGCCTCTGAGCATCAGGAACCGGTCGAATGCCCAAAGGAGACTTCACCTGCAGCCATCGAGCTTTCAACCAATGCAGCGGGTGTCCTGACACAAATCCAGGCGCAGCTCCAACATCTCACCCAGGAAGTTGCAGCATTACGAAAAGGAGATCGGCGCACGATCGGTAGTTCTTCGCAGAGTCTGAATCGCCACGAATCCCAAGAGCGCCCCGCGAACAACGGCAAGCTCTTCGGTCCTTTCCGGCCGATCAACAGAGCCAAAGATAACGGTCTCTCCCCAGCACAGCAGCGGGCGCTCAATTCTTTCATTGAGCGATATAACGCACGGACACAGCGTTCGAAGGAATTTGCCCAAAAGTTCCGCCAAGCGCTCGCTGATCCGCGGTCTGTCGCCGGTTTCCGCCGGACTTGGAAAGAGCTTACGTATCAGATCGTCATCGAGCGATCCCAAGGCAGCCGGGTATGGGATGCCGACGGTAATGAATACATCGATATCACGAATGGCTTCGGCGTAACCTTCTTCGGGCACACTCCGAAATTCATTACCGACGCGGTCACCGAGCAGCTTTCACAAGGCGTCCACATTGGACCTCAGGCTCCTCTGGCAGGCGAAGTCGCAACACTCGTGCGCGAACTCACCGGAATGGATCGTGTGACCTTCTGCAATACAGGATCCGAAGCCGTGATGGCCGCGATGCGTGTTGCAAGAACCGTAACTGGCCGGCAGAAAGTGGTTTATTTCACTGGCGATTACCACGGAACATTCGACGAGGTTCTGCTTCGAGCCCACCCAGCCGGTCATGGCAACCGCTCCCTTCCCATCGCCCCCGGAATTCCGCCAGAATCCGGCAGCAATATCATCGTCCTTGAATACGGCGCACCGGAGTCGCTGCAGGTTATCCAGGATCGGGCATCCGAGATCGCAGCGGTGATCGTGGAACCGGTGCAGAGCCGGCATCCTGATCTGGTACCGGTAGAGTTTCTCCGCGAACTCCGTCTCATCACCCGAGAAACGGGCTCGCTGCTGGTATTTGATGAAGTGATCACCGGATTCCGGGTTCATCCGGGTGGCTGCCAGGCACTCTTCGGAATCGATGCCGACCTCGCCACGTATGGCAAGGTCGCAGGCGGCGGCATTCCCATAGGAATCCTCGCGGGACGCGGCACATTCCTCGATGCCATCGACGGTGGCTGGTGGCAGTTCGGAGACGACTCCGCACCTGAGGCAGATATGACGTTCTTTGCCGGAACGTTTGTGCGCCATCCGCTGGCGTTGGCTGCAGCGCGTGCCGTACTGCTTTACCTCCGCGAGCGCGGTCCCTCGCTTCAGAAGGAACTCAGCGACCGAACCGAGCGCTTCGTATCCGAGGTGAACGCATTCTTCGAACGCGAGAGCGTGCCGATGCGACTCCTGTATTTCTCGTCGCTGTTCCGGTTTGCGCCACAAGCGGATCTCCCGCTGCTGAGCCTCTTCTTTTATCATCTTCTCGAAGAAGGCATCTACATCCGGGAGGCGGCTCAGAACTGCTTCCTCTCGTTGGCACATACCGACGAGGACCTGGAGAGCATTAAGAGTGGTATCGCGCGAGCAGTAGCCGCGATGCGGAAAAGCGGTTTCCTGCCCCCGGCACCGCTCGGTTTGAATTCGGTTCTTCCGCTGACAAATGCACAGCGCGAGATCTGGCTCGCCTGCCAACTGGGAGAAACTGCGTCCCGAGCTTACAATGAGTCGTTCACCGCACGTTTTATCGGCCCCTTTGACGTTGAGCGAATGCGGGCAGCGGTCGGCACCGTAGTCTCGCGGCATGAGGCGCTTCGCACCGTGTTCCTTGCGAATGGTTCCGGACAGCGGGTCATGCCCGCAGTTAGAACGGAGATTCCGTTGCATGACTTATCAGCAGTTTCGGAGGAGGAAAGAAACAAACGCGTCCATGAACTCCAGGCTGCGGAGACGGCCACACCGTTCGACCTCGTGCATGGACCGCTTGTACGATTCCAACTCGTCAAGCTCGCACCGGAAGAGCACCTGCTCCTGGTAACCGCCCATCATCTGATCTGCGACGGTTGGTCAGGTAATATCATCCTCAACGAAATCCGGGCTCTATATGCAGCACCCGACGGTGAACTCCCCACGGCAGTCCCCTTCCGGGAGTATATTCAGCGCGAAGTAATTCAGGAAGCTTCTCCGGAGCGTGAGGTAGCCGAGCAGTACTGGAGAAAACAATTCACCTCGCTACCTCCCGCCCTCGAGCTTCCCACGGAGTTTCCGCGTCCACGCCAGCGCACCTTCCGCGGTGCTCGGGTCACACGCATTCTCCGTCCCGAAACGCTCGCCTCCGTGAAACAGGTGAGCCGTACACATGGCTGCACGCTCTATGTTGGGCTCCTCACTGCATTCCAGACGCTTCTCCATCGCCTGAC
>CBINJX010000489.1:0-4765 GCA_966251085.1 uncultured Verrucomicrobiales bacterium | reverse complement strand
TTCCTTTCAACCCTCCTGACCCAGTCCCCCCTATGCGTTATAACAAGCCCCGGTCAACGCCCCGTCCCCTCTCTGCTTCTTTGTCACGCTTCTCAAGCAAGTTAGGAATGTTTACGGCGCTCGCGATGGCGAGCGCTGCAACTGCCCAGGCACAAGTGTCTTGGGATGCAGGCAGTGGTTTGAATTTCGACTGGGATGTCGCGGCAAACTGGAGTTCGAACGCCGTTCCGACGGCTGCTACCGACGTGATTTTCGGCGCCCCGATCCCGGACCCGGGAAATATCTTTTTCGGCGCAGATACCATCCTCGTGGGAAATGCATCTCAGGCGAAGTCTCTGACTTTCCAGGATGCCTACACCCTTACCGGTGGAGCGCTCACGGTGAGCGGTGGTGTAATCACCGTTTCACCCAACATCTCGGCTACGATCAATTCGGACCTGATTGCAAACAATCTGACGCTGGCAGGTAACGCGACCGATTTTGGCGGCGGCACACTGGTACTGGGCGGTTTTCTGAATAACCTGACCGGCACCACAGCAGTTAATGTGGGTACACTCCGGATCACTGACTTGGGAGGGTTGGGGACATCCTCTGCCTCAGTTGCGAACGGGGCGACGCTGTCGCTCTTGCCGACATTTGGCGGATCGTTCGCGAATAATGTGATATTGAACGGAGGAATGCTGAGCACCGGCGGGGCAGCCATCACCATGACGGGAAACCTCACGGTGCAGGGGAGCGGAACCGTTCTCGGTGCAGGCCCTGGGCTCCGGTTGGACGGGCAGCTCCAGGGGAGCGGCACTCTTGCGTTTCAGGGGAGCCTTCCGGAGACGGTGGTCCTGGCTGGAAACAATTCCGGATTCACCGGTTCCGTGCGGCCGGAACAGAACAGCACGGTCGTTTTCGAGAGCCCGGCAAGTGCCGTGCCTGTGACGCTGGGAGGCGGAACGCTGCGGTCTCTCAACACTCCTGCGGGTGTCGCGAATATAGGAGTCCCCGGCTTCAACGCGCGATACTACAATCTCCCGGCAAACCCAAACGCTACTACAAACGTCAACTACGGCGCACCGGCTTTCGCGACGCGGATCGATCAGAGTATTGATATCCCGAATCAAGGTTCGTTTGCGCCCAACCCGGCGATCCCCGGATTGAACGGAGCCAATGTGGCTGCCTTCTGGTCCGGGCTGATCAATATCACTGCCGGAGGTGACTATACATTCACCACCAGCAGCGATGACGGCACGCAGATCTATATCGATGGCCAGCTCGTGGTGAATCACGATGGTCCTCACGGCGTCAGCTCCAGGTCCGGAATGGTTACACTTACGCCGGGCCGGCACGAAATCGTTTACCGGTTCTATCAGGGTGGAGGATCTGCAGCGGCCAAACTGGAGTATTCCGGTGAAGATACCGGCTTCAACAACCTCGTGCTGAGTGGCGATAGTGGTGTCGTTACCAACGGTAAGCTCGCAGCGATCGATGGGGGGAATTTCCCGATTACTGCAGAAGCCGGTACCTCTTCCGCTATCGATGTGACGCTCGACACAAACTTCGGCGGCCCGCTCACGCTCCAGGCGGACAGCACTCTCCGTGTGACGAGCCCGACGATCAGTGCCGCGAATTTTAATGGCGCAGTGACCCTGCAGGGGAATGCGACCATAGCCGGAGAAAGCGGTGTCGCAGTATTCAATGGTCAGATCAGCGGAGCCGGAGCGGCGCTGACGGTAGGCGGTCCGGCGACTACCATCTTCAACAACAAGAATAGCTACGGTGGTGGAACGATTGTCTCGGGCGGACAGCTGGTTCTGAACGCTACACCCAGCAGCGCTTCATCCCCGGGGAACGCAATCCCCGGCAATCTGAGTATCGAGAACGGCGGAAGTGTTCAGTTATCCAAGTCTGATCAGATCGTCGATAGCGCGAATGTGACGGTGGATGGCGCCACGTTTGAACTCGGTGCGAATACCGAGGCCATTGCGAATCTGACGCTGCAGAACAACGGCAATGTCAACGGCAGCGGTACTCTCACGTTGGCAAATGGTGCGACACCACAGTTGATCTCGGGAACTGTCAAAGCTGCTCTGGCCGGCACGAATCTGGTGATCACCAAGACGGGGAGTGAGTCGGTCACATTTGCTGGCGTAAACACGTACACTGGGACCACCACGATCTCCGGTGGTCAGCTCATTGTTTCCGGTGCGGGCAATCTCGGCGCGATAGGCGCTGGCAATGAAACGGTGGTCAATGGCACGGGGGAACTGGTGCTTCGGGACGGCGCGAATATTGCCGGGGAAGCTCTCACGATCAACCGTGCTGGTGTCTCACTTCGAAATGCGGTGGGGAACAATACATATAGCGGGCCGATCACCCTTTCGAACGACACATCGTTCTCCGTAGATGCCGGATCACTGACGCTGGGGGCAGTCACAGGTTCAAATCGTAACCTCTCGATAACCGGTTCCGGCAGGCTGGTGCTCGGTGGGACGATCAACCTGGGGGGCGGCACCTTCAGCAAGGATGCGGCTGGTGTGCTCGTTCACAATGTGGATGCGGGGGGAAGTACGATCAATGTTGGGGCGATCCCGGGCATGCAGATTTTCAATGGCGCCCAGACCTTCACGGCGAATACCATCGCCAGTGGGAATACGTGGCAGTTCAATTCACCGGCATCCATTCCCGGTACAGGCCAGACGATCACGATCGCAGCGGGCGGAACGATGCAGCCCGGGTATGCGATCGATCAGGCCTTCCTCGGCCGGATCAATTCTGCCAGTGCGGGAATGGTGGCGCTTACGACCAATAGCGCGAATGATCTGAACTTCGAGGCGCTCGGCCTGAATGTGGGCCTGGGAACGGCAGGAGACTATACGTTCTCAGGGAGCCTTGTGCCTAACGTGAATACCTATCGCCTCGGTGGCGGGAGCGGAACGCTCACGGTGACCTCTTCCCTGGGTGGCGCGGGGAATTCGATGATCATTAGCGGTGCGGTGAAGCTGACGGGCAAAAGTAGCTTTGGTGGCGAAGGTTCGACCGTTACGGTCGGTGCCGGAGCGGAGGTGGCTACGTATAGCAATTCGGCTCTCGGTGATGCCGCCAACGTTCTGAAGCTGGATGGCGGCACACTGCGTTTCTTCAACCAATCGAATTCCTCAGTCAACTTTGGTGCCGGACATGGACGTGTCAGCCGCACGATCGACATCGGCGCTGGTGGTGGGACCATCTATATCCCGAGCCAGAACATTGTCGTCTTTGATCAGGCGAATGCATTTACCGGTACCGGCACGTTGACGAAAACCGGGATGGGAGAGTTTCAGCTGGTAGGTGTAAACGACTTTGCCGGGAAGGTCGTAGTCGGGCCGAATGGTGGTGTCTTCGACGTACGAGCGGGTGGACGGATGACCGGAGTGACCGATATCACGGTGAATCCAGGATCGACTTTCCGGGTTCAGAATAATTCGAGTGTCGGTCTCTTTGGAGTGACCAATACTGGAGACCGGTTGAACGATGCGGCAGTGGTCAATCTCCGCGGTGGCTCGTTCACCTTTACGGCTCAGAACACGGCTGCGACCAACCCCGGTATCGCCGAGACGGTGGGCTCGATCAGTGTCCGCGAAGGCCAATCGGGGCTGAATGTGGATCGCAGCGGCGGTGGTGGAGCGACGCTCACGATCAATACTTTGAATCGTGACTTCGGCTCATTCCTGCGGGTCGGTGGTTCTCAGGGCACGCTTGGCAGTACCGGCGATCATGCGCGGGTCGTGATCAATAACTGGCAGCTGAATGGTACGACCACGGCGGCGCCGAGTGGCTTCATCGGAGGTTGGGCGACTCAGCAGTCCACTGATTTCCTCGCCTACAATGGCTCAAGCCTTGTGACGGCGACTTACACGCCTTTCGGTACTACTGTGGATAACCAGAGCATTGCTGTTCCCGGCGCGAGCAACTTTGACGCAAGTCGCGTTGCGAATATCACCGGAGCGGATGTGATGCTCGGTACCTTTGGGACAGGTGCGAATTTCGAGATTGGTTCGTTGCGTCTTGCGGATGCGGCAACGCGCCAGCTCCTCTTTGCGAACCCTGATGACCGTCTCTTCATCACGGGGGGCGGTATCCTCGGGCAGGATGCAAATAATGCGAAAGCCATCGGTGATGCTTTCGCAAGGGGCATCATTACGGCTGGTCCGGCTACAGGAAACAGTGTGCCACGAGAGCTGTTTGTTCTGCAGCAGCAGAACACGATGACGATCAACTCGAATATCGTGGATAACAACAACCAGCCGGTCACGCTGGTGAAGGCGCTGGATGGGGCGGTGGTGCTGACTGCGCCGGACAATACGTACTCGGGCGGTACGAACGTCTGGCGCGGAACGCTGCAGGTCAACAGTACGGGCGGTCTCGGTAGCGGTCCTGTCCTGGTCAGCGGTGGACGTCTCCAATTGCAGACTTCAGGTACAAGGACGAGCCCTGTCACGGGGCCGGTAACTCCGATTGAAGTCAGGAACGGCGGTGAGGTTTTCCTGAACAACAGCGGCGCGACATTCACCGCGGATACCGAGCAGTTTATCATCGGCGCCGGAAGTGCCATCATGGGCAACAACAACGGGAATGCCGGTGTGGGGATCAACAGCCTCACCCGGGTGAGCGGAGCACCGTCTGCCGGCGGTGAGGTCTTCCTGGAGGGCGGTGCAATCGTGGGACACAACACTTTCCGGAACGACGGCCTGAATGGAACCGGTTTTTCGTCGCAGCCGCAAGCCGCCGCCAATAG
>CBINJX010000488.1:0-4778 GCA_966251085.1 uncultured Verrucomicrobiales bacterium | reverse complement strand
TTCAGTCTTCCCGGACGGCGCTCTGGAGATGGAACTCCAGGCTGAAAAGATGGTACGCGCCTGTCAGGGAGTGCGAAAGAATAAGCTGATCAATCCTCTCAAATCACCACCTCAGCCAGCGCCTCTGCCGGATAAGTCCAGATCTCCGACAGTGTCGGATGATAATGCGGCACGGTAGCGAGCTGTCCCGCGGTCGCTCGGAAACGCATCGCCACGACTACCTCGTGGATGATCTCGGCAGCTTCGGGACCCACAACTGCCGCGCCGATGATTTCCCGAGTATCGCGATGCGCGATCAGCTTCACGAACCCGTCCGTCTCGCCCATCACCATACTCTTCCCGTGATCGTTGAACGGGTACTTGGCCTCCGCAGCCTCCAACTCGGTGAACCCGACGGCCGCAACCTGAGGATGTGTGAAGACCGCGAAGAGCTTCAGGCGGTAATCCATCTTTTCCAGTGCCTCGGATACTTCCCCTGCCTGCAACCGGGATGCATTGCGCGCAGCCATCTCTCCCTGCTGAATCGCGATGTGCACCACTTCGAAAGGCCCGCTGACATCGCCCGCGGCAAAGATATGCGGAACGCTGGTCTGCTGCGATGAATTGATCCCGATTGCCTTCCGCTTCAATTCGACGCCGGCCTTTTCCAATCCGAGCCCCTTCGTGTTCGGCACACGTCCGAGCGCTGATACAATCTGCTCTGCCTCGACAACTCGCTCCTGACCATCCTGCTGGAAATACACGTACTTCAAGCCGTCGCGGCACTCGACACGGCTGAGAGAAGTGCCGAGGAACATCTGAATCCCCCTCCTCCGCAGTGCCTCTGTCACACTGTTTGCCACATCGGCGTCCGTCTCCCTCAGGACCTGCCCACTGCGCTGGATGACGTTCGTTGGAATCCCGAGCCCGTGATAATAGCTGGCCAGCTCCAGGGCGATGGCGCCCCCGCCCAGGATTGTCACCGAGCGCGGCAACGAGTCGGCATCGAGCACATCATCGCTGGTCAGATAACCGGCGGCATCCAATCCCATGATCTCGACGTGATGCATGTGCGACCCTGTGGCAATCAGGAAGGTCTCACCGCGGATCGTCTGTGTAGTTCCGTCGAGGAGCTTCACCTCGATCGTGTGGGAATCGACAAAGGAGGCTCTGCCGTGGAGAAAGCTGAACTTGCCGCTGTGGAGTTGCTCCCGGCGATAGTCCGCGAAATCGGCAATGAGGCGACGTTTCCGGTCACGGATCGCCACGGGATCAAAGCCGCGGTACTCGGCTCGCAAGCCGAATTCCGCCGCGTGACGGATGGCATGCGCCCGGTGGCCAGACTCCAATAGTGTTTTGGAAGGCATGCAGCCTCGCAGAATGCAGAGTCCGCCGAGTTCCTCCGCTCCATCCACTACAAGGACACGGCGGCCGAGACTGCATGCGGTACTCGCAGCTGCGTATCCCGCGCTGCCTCCTCCGATTACAATGAAATCAAATTGGGTCATGGCTGGAATTGCTCCTGTTCGACGCGGTAGAGGCGGAAAAACTGCGGACCGACGAGGGAGCCAGGGGGCAAATTTGTGCTCAGATAGGGTACTTCCGCAAGAAATGGCGGCACCTCACCGGGTTTCTGCGCCAGCGTATAAGCGAGTGCCGTATCAGAAACGGGGGCGCCGAGGATTGCCTTGGATGTTCCGAGCACCCGGCCAGCATCCTCCGCCAGCACCCACCTCACCTTTCTAGCCTGAAGGATTTCGGCTGCTTTCTGCAGGTCGTTGGTCGTGTAGAAACGTGCGGTGTCCACGATTCCAGGGAGACTCTCGTGCGAGCTGCCTGCAACACCAGGTTGTCCGGACCAATAAGCCAGTGGAGGAGAAAGCCACCAGGGAGCGATGAACGGCTGCGTCTCCTCCGATCGCATCTCCAAGGCGGCCTTCCGGAGCTGCCGAAGCTCCGTACGCCGGAGCGCAAACTGTTTCTGGGCCTGCATGCTCGGGTAAAACTGCTCATCCCACTCCTTCCAAGTCGGCCAGAGCGAGAGAAGAAGCACCGGCCAGGCAAGCCAGCGCCAGCGGAATACAGCAAGCTGCCACGGGAGTGACATGGCAAAGACGAGCGCGAGAAAGTAGCCCCAGCGGATCTGCCAGCAGGTCAGGCCGAACGTCAGGAGGAGCATGCCGAGCACGGTGATCGCACGACGGTCACGCCGGGCCGCGATGATCAGCAGAATCGGGCTGATAACACAGGCCAGCCCAAGCCAACGGTAGAGGATCGGTTTGGCAGGATTTAAATGCCGGAGCTCTCCGATGCTCGTGGCCCAGCGGTTGAAGTACTCCTTCAGAGAATCGTCCAGCAGCTGGAAATGCCAGCGCTCGATAAGAAAGGCCAGCACGAGGACTCCGCCCATGGCAGCCCATTTTAACCGGCCGGGTGTCCACCAGGAACGCGATCCGTGCGGTGGTTTGGTGAGGGCGTCCTGCACGGAGTCATTCGGCGCGGCTGTCGGAATCAGCGGCTCGGGATTCTCAGCGTGCGGAGTCCACTTCGAGGGAATCCGATGCTCAATCCACTGGAGTCCCATCAGCCCGACGAGCAGGATCAGCGGTTCATAAACGGATACCCAGAGGGCGAAACCCCATGCCAGTCCTGTCGCAATGGCCCATCTCGTGGTCCTGCGCTCTACGAGCACCCATTCCAATCCCAGGGCAACTGCCACAAGGAACAGCACCAGCGATTGGTGATCCGGCCGGCCAAGGAGTGTGCCATGAACCAGGATCGGGCTGACCGCGAACAGGAACCCCGGCGCCGCCGCCAACCAGGGGCGGAGAGGAGGCTCGTTCCCTGCCCTGCGCATCCACCAACGAGCCCATATCGAAAGAAACACTACGGTCAGGAAGGCCAGAAGCGGTGAAATGAGGGCTCCGGCTACGTCGAGCAGCTGACTCCCGAGCACACTGCTGCGGAAGGACTCGGACACCGCTGCGACACCGCTCAGCACCCACTTCAGCCCAGCAATCAGGTAATCCAGAGGAACCGTCGTATGTGGCAGAACACCAGTGGGATAGTTCTCAAATTCATGCCATCGCACTACTGTCCCGGGGGCGTCATCGACAATCTGCGCCCGCGTCATCCGCGAGTAGCAGTCGGCATCGACAAAGTAGATCTGTCCTTCGATAAACGTATTGCGGAGGTTGTGCCCGCGGATTGCCAAGGTGAGAGCGGCAAGCAGCACGATCCAGAGCACGGATTTCATGCGGTTGCGTCTAATGTTGCGCCCGTCCCGTGTCCATCAACATGTTGTGGTTGACGTTCGACCCAACCGCTATTTATTGCGTTTAGCGAGGTGTCTCTCCGCGGAAAAAAGGTTGTGGATGTATCCACCACAGCCTACATTCAGTATTCGCCATTCCCGTTTTTTGACCCTTTTTTCCTCTATGGCTTCTCCGGACGCAGAATCCTCCAATCACGCAGATCCTCGCGAGCAGAAGTATGACGCTTCCAAGATTGATAAACTGGAAGGCCTCGCAGGTGTGCGTCAGCGCCCCGGCATGTATATCGGACCGACTGATGAGCGCGGTCTTCATCACTGCGTGTTTGAGGTGCTCGACAATTCCATCGACGAGCATCTCGCTGGATATTGCACCAGAATCGACGTGACCCTGCATGTGGATGGCTCGTGCTCCATCCGCGACAACGGCCGCGGTATTCCCGTCGATATCCATCCGAAGTTCAAAGTACCCGCCCTGGAGCTGGTGCTTACCAATCTGCACGCCGGCGGCAAGTTCGGTCAGGGTGCGTACAAATTCTCGGGCGGTCTGCACGGTGTCGGCGCGAAGTGCGTCAACGCGCTTTCCGACTGGTTCAAAGTCGAGGTCTCCCGCGACGGTCAGGTTTACCACATGGCTTTCGAGCGAGGGGTGACCAAGCAGAAGCTGACTGTCATCGGTGATCTCACGAATAAGAAGGTCACCGGAACGCTGATTACCTTCCTTCCGGATCCGACGATCTTCACGATCACGACGGAGTTCCAGTTTGCCAAGCTGGCGGCCCGTCTCCGTGAGCTGGCCTTCCTCAATCCGGGCCTCGAGATCAACCTCGTCGATGAGCGCGGTGAGACGACCAAAAAGGAGCAGTACCTCTATAAGCTCGGAATCGAGGAGTTCGTACGCCAGCTGGGCCAGAACAAACAGCTTGTTCACCCGACCCCGATCGTACTCGGTGGCAAACGGACCGTGAAATTTCGCAACAAGGATCAGCAGGAGGTCGAGGACGACATGTTCTGCGATGTGGTGCTGCAGTACAACGACAGCTACAACGACCAGATTCTCTGCTTCACCAACGCCATTCCAAACCCGGATGGCGGTACTCACTCTGTCGGTTTCCGCTCGGCTCTCACCCGAGCGATCAACCAATACGCCAAGCAGAACAATCTCGTGAAGGAGAAGGATCCTTCCCTCTCCGGTGATGACGTTCGCGAAGGACTCGTCGCTGTGATCTCCGTAAAACTGCCGCAGCCGCAGTTTGAAGGCCAGACAAAAGGAAAACTCAATTCAGACGTGAAGGGCGCCGTCGAGTCGTTTCTGAACGACCGGCTGACGGAATTCTTCGAACAGAATCCGCCTGTAGCGCGAAAGATTGTCGGTAAGGCACTCGATGCCGCGCGGGCTCGCGAAGCGGCGCGCAAAGCCCGGGAAATCGTCCGCAAGGGTGCAATGGGTTCCAGCATGTTGCCGGGCAAACTGGCCGACTGCCAGGAACGCGACCCGGCGCTCTCGGAAATCTACATCGTTGAGGGT
>CBINJX010000487.1:0-4784 GCA_966251085.1 uncultured Verrucomicrobiales bacterium | reverse complement strand
AGATCCACTCAGCAAACTAAAACAACATTTGGTCCAAAAATCGGTTGCACCTCACTTAGCCGTAACTCGCCTCAGTGGAGGAGAAGTACAAATGCACCCGCGAGAAGGAGGGCAATGAGCCATACCGTGAACACCTGAACTTTACCGTATGCACGTGCGCTGGGGTTCTCGCTCGGTACATCGGGATCCGCGCCGAAGAGTTTCTGGTAATTTTTGGCAACGTAAATGCCAGATAAGAGGATCGCGATGAACACAACAGCCGCGACTATACGAATGAAGAGTAGTTCCTCGGAGCCCATATTCTAAGGATAGCGCCGAAAGGTGCGCAAATCAAATCACTGCGGTGGCCGGCTCTGGCTTCACCAATGAACAGCCAGTTCTTCGAACATTCGCCCGCTGATACTCCTCATGCGAGAAGCCTTCCGATCATCTCACTGCCAGAGGCACCTTCCTGTGAGGTGGCTGGAAGGCGCTATTGAGCTCCGCCAAGTCTCTTTCGGTTAGCCTGACTTCCAAAGCCGCGTGGTTTTCACGGACGTGTTCAGGATTACTGGCTTTCGGAATGGTGATTACCTCTTGTTGGAGTATCCAAGCTATCGCCACCTGAGCGGGCGTAGCGTCGTGACTCTGCGCGATTGCCTGGAGCTGGGGATCGTCCAGCATGCCCCTTTGCTCGGCCGGTGAGTGTTCAATTGGCGAATAGGCCATGATCGGTATTTCGCGCTTGCGGCACCAGGGAAGGAGGTCCCACTCGATTCCCCGGTGCACCAAGTTGTACAGCACCTGATCAGTTACGATCTCGTCGCCGCCGGGCAAGGCTAACGCCTCGGCCATATCATCTACGTCGAAGTTGCTCACGCCATAGTCCAGGACCATGCCCGATTCCTTGAGTTCCTGAAACGCTTCAAGAGTCTCTATGAGGGGAATCCCTCCGCGCCAGTGCAACAGATAGAGATCGAGATAATCTGTACCGAGTCGCTCCAGGCTGCGTTCGCAAGCCTCGATTGTGCCTCGTCGACTGGCGTGATGTGGCAGAACCTTGCCTACGAGAAACACCTCCTCGCGACGATCCGCGATCGCCTCGCCTATCAGTGCTTCCGCAGCGCCGTCACCATACATCTCCGCTGTGTCGATGAGGGACATTCCGAGATCAACCCCCAGTCGCAGCGCAGCGACCTCCATTTCTCCTTTGTCGGGATCCTCGCCCATCCCCCACGTACCCTGCCCGAGGATAGGAAGCCGTCGTCCCGAGTGCAGCGCTACCGTTTTCACATGGCTGCCGGTTTCACGTTTATCTGCGACTTTCATCGGTCCTCCTTATGTAGATACTACTCCAGACTACGGTCCTGCAAACGATGTCGCTGCTTCGTGAGGCTGGGTGGCTTCGAGTTGCGGTATGATCTCCAGGCCGATCTCCTCGAGGATCTCGGCAGCATCGCGCTTCGCGTATTTGAAATTGAGGATGACGTGATTTACCCCGATTGATCGTAGGGCATCGAGAAAGCGGAAGAAGATGTTCCGTCCGGCCCGGAACCCGAGATGAATGGGCTCTGGTGCCTGGTCCGGGTCGTGCGCCAGGTCGACATAGAACGACTGGGCAAACGGTTTGAAGACTCCCGGGGCGGCGGCCTCCACGGCGGCACGCCAACGGGCGGAAAGCTGCGCTTGCTGATTGAGCGGCCGTGGGTAGCTGATCCAGCCATCCGCATTCTCAGCAATCCATTCCAGGCTCTGCCGGCTGCTCCCAGTCACCAGCATCGGCAGCCGGGCAACAGGCTTGGGCACGAGGTCTGCCGTCCCGAAGAGCACGCCATAGGAGGAGGATTGAACTCTCGGAAACTCCTCGGAAAGCACGTCGCGGATAAATCCGAAGTTCTCACGAAAGAGTGCGTCACGTTTTTCGAAGTCCACGCCGAACGCTGGAAATTCCACCGGTCGATCGCCGGACGCAACACCAAGCACCAAACGACCACGCGAGAGTTGATCAACCGAAGCTGCCGCCTTGGCGGTGTGCAGCGGATGGCGTATCGGGAGAACGATTGCACCGGAGGCGAGCGCGATCGTACGCGTGTGCGCCGCGATCCAACCGAGGTAGACCCACGGATCATAGACCTGCCCGACGTCGCCGAAGCTCGGGTCGCGCAACGGCACATCCCGCACCCAGAGGCCGGCATAGCCCAGCTCCTCGGCTCGGCGGGCGAGCCGTTCCTGGTCGCGCATGGTCGGCTCATCGCGCGGGAACGCCTCGATCGGGAAAAAGATCCCAAGGGTCATCCGCCCCGGCGCGAACATCTTCGCGAAACCCTTCGAATCGCTCACGGTGGCGCTGTCATTCACGTTAAACATATCCATCCCCTCCGGAACCCGATCTCCTACAAGTACCACTAACTCAACCCAGTTTCAAACTCCTGAAAGTCACACGGACGATCGACGCTTATTATTGGGGAATGAATCTCGAAACCTGAAGTGAAGGACCCAATCACAGAGATGCTGGAAAGGATCATCCGCTGATTACGAGGCAAGTCTCGGTAGATATAATTGCAGAGCATGCGAGGTTTAGAGCACGAGAATTGCTACGGCCCGTTTGAAACGATGAACAAAGACGAAACAGGTGATTTCCCGGCTCTCCAGAACCGTGAAGCGCATCACTCGGTAGAGGTCGGAGAGTTTACGATACGGCAACATCCGCAGGATGATCCGCTCGCCACCCCCGAGCGGATCCGTGCGGTCCTCGACAGCATGTTCGCCTTTGTAGCGGTACTCTCGCTGGATGGTCGTCTACTGGAAGTCAACCGCGCTCCACTCGTAGCAGCTGGCTTGCGGCGGGAGGACGTGCTGGGACGACAATTTGGCGACGCCTTCTGGTTCTCGGGTATGCCGGACACCCAGGATCAGCTGCGTAGGCTTTTGCAGCAGGCTGCGGCTGGAGAGACTCTGCGCGAGGACATGACCGTGCGTTTCGAAGGCGGTTATACGCAAGTCATTGACGCGACTTTTAGCCCCCTTAGAGACGAGCGAGGCTACATAACGGAAGTGATCGCCTCGGGAGTAAATGTCACCGGAAGGAGGTTGGCAGAAGAGGGCTTGCGGCAGTTGGCGCGGCAGAATGAGATGATCCTCAACACAGCTGGTGAAGGTATTTGCGGTATCGACACAGAGGGTCGGGCGACATTCATCAACCAAGCGGCTGCACGCATGTTCGGCTGTGAGGTGCAAGAATTATTGGGACAACCGATCCACCTCTTGGTGCACCACACCCACGCCGATGGGACACATTTTCCTTCAGTGGAATGCCCAATCCGCCGTGTATTGATAGACGGAAAACAGTGCCGCTGCGCCCGGGACGTTTTCTGGAGGAGGAATGGCAGCTCCTTCACAGTTGAGTACGTAAGTGATCCGATGTACGATGGCGAAACGGTCGTCGGCGCTGTGGTGGTTTTCAATGACATCACCTCACGCATCGAAGCGGAGGAAGCCCGTCAGGAATCGGAGCTTCGCTTCCGACAAGTTGTCGAGAGCATCCGTGAGCTGTTCTGGATTTCTGATCTCGAGAAAAACCAACTCTACCTAAGTCCAGGGTTCGAGCAAACCTGGGGTGCTCCTTACGAAAAACTGATGGCATCGCCAACCGCTTGGATGGATGCGATACATCCAGAGGATCGCTCCCGTATGGAAGCAGCGATCGCCAAGCAAGTCCGTGGAGAATACGACGAAGAATTCCGTATCGTCCGGCCTGATGGAACGATCCGATGGATTCGTGATCGAGCTTTCCCCGTCAAAGACGAGAACGGCACGGTGTACCGGCTTACCGGTTTAGCGGAGGACATCACCGAGTCCAAGCGGATAGACGAACAGCTTCGGCAGTCTCAGAAGATGGAAGCAATTGGGCAACTCGCCGCCGGAGTAGCCCACGATTTCAATAACCTGCTGGCCGTAATTCAGGGGAATGCGTCACTGCTGTGTGCGGAGCTTGAGGATGCATCAGCGGCAGCGGAATATGCTCGCGATATCATCCAAGCTTCGGAGCGGGCGGCGGGCCTGACGCGACAGCTGCTGCTGTTCAGCAGCAAACAGGCGATGCACCAGACGAATCTCCAACTCAACGAGGTTGTCACCGAGATCACGAGGATGTTGCAGCGGATCTTGGGTGAGGATATCGCGCTCACGGCGAATTACACCCCAAAGTTGCCCATGGTCTTCGCGGATCGTGGAATGATCGAGCAGATCCTTCTCAACCTTGCGGTGAACGCCCGAGACGCCATGCCGGACGGAGGCCGACTGATCATTTCGACTTCCGCAGAGCAAGTGGGAGCGGAAGACGCGCAACAGAACTCCGCGCTGATCGAAGGACCGTATGTGTGCCTGAGCGTTAGCGACAACGGCGTGGGCATCCCTCGTGATATCTTGCCGAGGATCTTTGAGCCGTTCTTCACAACGAAGGAGGCAGGCAAAGGAACGGGCTTAGGACTTCCAACAGTCTACGGGATTGTGAAGCAGCACCGCGGTTGCATAGAAGTACAGAGCCAACCCAGGGAGGGCACGACGTTTCGAATCCGGTTGCCTGCAATAAAAAGTGCAGCTACCGACGCGAAGCAATCCAGCGCAAAGCGGCCTCTGCCTACAGGGACGGAAACAATTCTAGTGGTCGAAGACGAGGCTGCACTCCGGCTGATCACCTGTCATCTTCTCCAGCGGTGTGGTTACACGGTTCTCTCGGCTGTGGACGGTGTGAGTGCACTGGAGATATGGAAGGAGCACGGTCCTTGCATCGATCTGGTGCTAAC
>CBINJX010000486.1:0-4797 GCA_966251085.1 uncultured Verrucomicrobiales bacterium | reverse complement strand
TGGAGGTTTTTAACGCCGCAACGACGCTGAAGCGCTACAACCAGATGGCGTTCAACTACGCCCAGCGCCGCTCGATTCCGATGACCTCCGGCAGCGACGCGCATCATGAGGCGGCGATCGGCACCTCCTACACCACTCTGCACACGGAGGATTTCTCCGTGACGGGCATCCTCAACCAGATCACGAAGGGAACGGAGTTGAAGCAGCGTTACCTCACGACAAAGGATGCGCTGCGGAAGACCTGGAACAACTGGCTGCGCCTGCGGAGAAAGCGCGTCCACGTTCCGAGTGAGTAGCGTAGCGCCAGCCATCCTGGCTGCGGGTGACCGGAGCATCCCTGCTCCGTGTCTGCTTCTCCTGCTGAAAACCTCAGAACTGCCGCAGTGATCAGCCTCCGACCAGGATGGTCGGGGCACCCGCAGACAGGGATGTCTGCGCTACGGCGCAAGCGCTCCCCCTTACCGACTGCAGACAACCTCCTCCGGCGTCCCCCTCAACGGGCGTCCGCTCCCGGCGACCTGAATTTCCACCCGCCAAATGCGCCCATCGCGGACGTACTCTGGCATGGCAAAGCGGAAGCCGTGCTTACCATTTCCAAAGCCCCGCTTATCGAGGTCCGGACGGTACTCATTTGCGACCACGCGCTCCACGAAGGCGTCGTCGATGTAAATATCCACGGAGAGCGGTTCATTCGGCTTGTCGCGGTCCCATACGAACCCGACGATTTCGTTGCAGTCGATCCGCTCCGCGATTTCAAAATGCGGAGGTGGAGGCGGCGGGGTCAGGCGTCCGGAGAAGATGAGGAGACTGAACGCAACGGCGTGAAAGGTGATGACGATATTCAGGGCGCGCCAACCGGTTCCATCCGGCCAGAACTTCCGCTGCTTGTTCCACCGAGCGAACACGTCATACCCTGAGAGGAGCGCGGCATGATAGAGCCCGTAGAGCATGAAATGCCACGCGAGACCGTGCCACACGCCCATGATCCCAAAGGTGAGGAAGAAGCCGAGATACGAGGCGGTATGCTTGCCCTTGAACCACTTCCCCTTCCCGGCCGCCATCAGGAAGCGCATGTAAATGTGATCCCGAAACCAGAACGAGAGGCTCATGTGCCAGCGGTTCCAGAAGTCGCGAATGTTCCGGGAGAGGAACGGCTTGTCGAAGTTCTCCGGGGTCCGGAATCCGAGCAACCGGCTGAAACCGATCGCGAACGCGCTGTATCCTGCGAAGTCGAAGAACAGGTAGAACGTGTAAGCGTACATGTACGACCACGTCGCGAGGAAGCCGAAGCGTTTATCCAGCGGCTCGATCCAGTAGGTGCTGATCAGCGCCGCAATGATGAACTTGTAGAGAAATCCTTGGAATACCCGCTGCACCGCGGCATCGAGATCGTCCAGGAACTCCCCTCGGCCGCGAATCCGCGCCCAATCCTGTCCGAACCGGCGGAAGCGGTCGATCGGTCCTGAGGAGACTGTCGGGAAGAAGAACAGATACGCGAAGTACTGCGCGGGGTTGATCGAGGTGATCAGCTTATCCTGAATGCTGAATACCACATCGAGCGCCCGGAACGTGACGTACGAGATCCCGAGAAAGCCGAAGGTGCTTTCGATCGGTAAAATCGGCAGCACCTTGCTGAGTGCGATCGGCAGGATCGCAAGCGACAGCGACACCCAGAACATGATCCGCGTTCGCCATCGCAGAAAGGCGAGCGCAACCACGGCCTGATATCCGGCGTAGCCCAGCACCACCCAGATCTGGTTGATCGGGCAATCCGGCAGCAACCGGACGGAATACGCCTCATCACTCAGCAGAACGATGAGCACCAGCACGCTCGAGATCAGCGCCCATCGGGAGTTCGCTTTGCCAAATAGCCCTAAAACAATCGTCGGGATGACGATGTAGAGCATGAAGCCGAAGAAGAGGAAGTCGGCGTAGGGAATCACGGGGTGGCGTGCGGGGGTGAGATGTGAGACGTGAGAGGTGAGAGGTGGGGGCTTCAGACACCTTCAGGAGACACTCAGAGCATCTCGGTCAGTTTGCGGCGGTCGGCCTTGCCGTTGGTGGTCATCGGGAAGGCATCGAGGAACTTAAATTTCCTCGGGACCATATACGCGGGGAGACGCTCTCCGAGGCGGGTTTTTAGGCGGGCGGAGACTTCGAAATCGGAGCCATTGCGCTCGCCTGCGAGCACGACAAAGGCGGCGAGTGAATCGATCCGCTCTCCCTTTTTCACCGGGAGCACGACGGCGTCCGCGATCTCCGGCAAAGCGCGAAGGTTTGCTTCCAGATCACCGAGTTCGATCCGGTAACCGTTCAGCTTGATCTGACCATCCATCCGCCCCTCGAAGAAAATGAGGCCACCGCGTTCGCGTCCCCAATCACCGGTGCGATAGGCTCGAGTGCCATTGGAACCGAAGAATGCCTTCTCGGTCAGGTCCGCGCGGCCGAGATAACCCGGGCTGACATTTGGCCCGGCAATGATGATTTCGCCCCGCTCGCCGTCGGCAACACGCTGTCCATCTTCTCCGCGAATGAAGACCTCTGTGCCGGGCATTGCCGCTCCCACAGGAAGCGGCGAATGTTCCGCGAGCACCTCGCGAGTGATCCGGATGGAAGTCGTCGCGACTGTGGCCTCGGTCGGGCCATAGGTATTCCAAACCTCTGCCTCCGGAAAACGCTCCATCAGCTGCGACGCCGTCTCTGGCGCGAGTGTTTCGCCGCAGAACAAAAACCGCCGCAGCGCCGGCAACATCGGCTGTGCGAAGGTGCGCTCGATCAGGCACATCTGTGCAAAGGACGGCGTGGAAACCCAAGTGGTCACGCCTGACGACGCCAGGGCTCCGTAGAGCAGCTTAAGGTTCGCCACGTGCTCTTTCGTTAGGCTGAACAACGTGCCGCCCGTGGTGAGGCTGCCGTAAAGGTCCATCACCGACAGGTCAAAGGAGAACGGCGCCTGATTCAGGAACACCTCCCCCGCTTCCGTAAACCGATGCTCGCCCGTGAGCCAGTCGAGGAAAGAAGTCAGGTTTGCCGTTGTGATCACCACTCCCTTCGGCTCCCCGGTGCTGCCTGAGGTGAAGAGGATATAGAAGGGATTCGACTCACCTACTCTGCGAAGCTGAGCCACTGCCGAAGCATCCACTTTTTGCGAAGACATCTCCGCGATCTCGGCAGGCGTCAGGACGAGCGCCGCGCCTGCATTCGCAATGATTCGCTCCACGCGCTGGGCAGGAATCGAGCTATCGATCGGCACGTAAGGACGCCCGCTTTTCACCGCCGCCAGAAAGGCGATCAGCATCTCCGGCTCCTTGTGTCCATGCACCGCGATCGGAGCGCGATTGTCGCCGAGCCGGGATTGGAGCGTTACGGCGAGAGCATTCGAGCGGGAGGTCAGCTCAGCGTAAGTAAGCGCGCGATCACCGCTCTGGTGTGCGATCCGATCAGGCGCGCGGCTGGCCCATTGATCGATGCGGTCGATGAGATGCATGTGAGGTGGCGGGGGAAGAAAGTAATCAGTAAGTCAGTGATCAGTAATCAGTGGGAGGGCTCAAACGCGGGAGGCATCTGGTACTTTCACTCGGCACTTGGTCCTAGCACCTGGCACTTTCAATTAGCACTCGGCACCACTTCAGAGCGCCAATGGCGCGGTCTATACCAGCCTGGGGCGCAGCCCCAGGAAACCGCCCCAAAGTGTCCAAGGGCTGAAAGCCCGCCCTATGGATTTAGAACTCCTGATACACAAAGCCCGGCGTGGAGAAATCCCCTCGTCCATAGAGCGCGATGAGCGCTGCGATGATTGCGAGATAATAGAGCGTCAGCAGCACCAGCCGCATACGCGGATGGGCTTCCAGCCAGGCCTTGAACATACCTCAGTTGGAGATGTTGCCGGAGTTAGGCGCCGAGCCGCTTCATCACATCCTCCACGAATTTCCGCGGAGTTGCCCATGCTTCGCGCTCAAACTCCGCAGGCGAGACCTCCACTCCCAATTCCCCAGAGAGTGCAACCATCAACTCCACCGTCTTCATGGAATCGAGGATCTGAAGATCGTACAGCGCGAGATCAGGGTTTGTGCGGACTTCGTCCGTCTCAGCAACACCGGCGAGGACGTCGAGGACTTGGTCGGAAGTGATCGTGGACATGCAGGGGATGAGTGGGAGAGAAAATACACCCGGGGGGATGCCCGGCTCAGATGCTTGAAATACGCCCGTGGAAGAAATCGTCGAGCGCCTTGTTGTAATAAAGCCAACCCCGGGCGCTGAGATGATCGAGGAAATCGACAAGGAAAGCCGGATCCTTCTCATGTTCCCGGAAATCCATCAGCGGGAAATCGTATCGCTCCGCGAGCGCATCCAGCCGCTGCACATACGCCTCACGGGTAGGAGCCGAGGCCCCATAAGCTTCCAGGCGGATATCTTCCACCGGCATGCTCAGCAGCAGAGGTTTCGCTCCCAGCTCGTCGAGCGTGCGCAGCATCAGCTCCAGATCTGTCCACTCTTTAGCCACTGCAATCGCATCAACCATCGCCTTTTCGCGAGATAGTTTCTTCTGTTTCACCCGGGCGACCTCATTGCGCTTTGCCTGAATCGCCGGCGCGTTAGCCAACTGCGCTGTCCGCTTGAACAGCTCGCTCCACTTCAAGACCCGACGCGCACGGGGCGGAGTCGGATTGAGTTTCTCATCCTCTTCCAGGATGTGCAACGCGGCCTCCACGTGGTCCTGCGCACGGCCAATCTCCGTCTGCAGCCGCCCGAGCGGCCATACCAGCGCGTAGAGTGCACGGTCAACCTTGCTGTCCC
>CBINJX010000485.1:0-4798 GCA_966251085.1 uncultured Verrucomicrobiales bacterium | reverse complement strand
GCCAGTTCTTGCCCTTCGCTCCCGTCGCACGGCGTTCCTCCAGGAATGCGCGGAATGGGGCGATGCCGGTGCCGGGACCCACCATGATGATCGGGCGATCCATCTCCGCCGGAACGCGGAACCCGTGTGAAACCTGCACGAATACCGGCACATTGGCCTCGCTGCAGCGATCCGCCAGAAAGGTGGAGCAGACGCCTTTCCGCTTGCGTCCGTGAGTTTCGTAACGGACCGCGCCGACCGTAAGATGCACCTCGCCCGGATGCGCCTTCGGACTCGAAGAGATCGAGTAGAGACGGGGTTGCAGTTTTTTCAGCAGCGCGACCAGCTCGTCTGGCTTCAGCCCATCCGGAGCGAGCGCCAAGACATCGATCACCTCACGTCCCCAGAGCCAGTTCTTCAGCGCCTCCCGATTTGAGGGATCTAGCAGGCTCCGGAAGGTCTCATCGCTCGTCCGCTCCGCTACCGCCTTCAGCAGATCCGTCGAGGGTTTGCAGATATCGTAGTGATTCAGCAATGCGACGCGCAGAGCGGTCTCGCTGCCGGCCGGGGTTTTCACGGATTCCTCGCCATCGAAGCCGAGCACCGCGAGAAGCTCGTTCACCAGCGCCGGGCAGTTGCTTGGCATCACACCCAGCGCATCGCCCACTTCGTATTCCAGGCCGGAACCATCAAGCGAGATCTCGAAGTGCCGCACCTCCTTGCCGGAACCTTCCGCATTCAGTAGCCGATTGGTGAGTAGCCGGGCGGGGAAAGGGTTCTTGCGATCGAAGCTCGCTGGTTTCGCTTCAGCAGCGGTCGTGGTTTGGACGGCTGCAGCCGGAGCCGTGGTGATTCCGTTCAGCGCTTCAAACACACCATCGGTCCATTCCTTTGCGGGTCCCTCGTAGTCCACATCGCAATCAGTGCGCGGATGAATGCGCTGGGCACCGAGCGCTTCCAGTCTGGCATCGCAAACCTTCCCAAATTGGCAGAATGCCGGGTAATTCGTGTCACCGAGCGCCAGGACGGAATAGCGAAGCTGCGGAAGCTTCGGGGCGGCGTCCGATTTCAGATATTCCCAGAAACCGTGCCCGTTGTCCGGCGGCTCTCCATCACCATAGGTGCTCGTGATGAGTAGCACGTTTTCCGTCTTTGTCAGATCGACCGTTTCGAATGCCTCCATGCTGACCACCTTCGGCGCGAAGCCACGCTTCCCAGCTTCCTTTGCGGTCTTCTTCGCAAGCCCTTCCGCAGTGCCGGTCTGGCTGCCAAAGAGAATGACGAGCGGCTTCGCCGGTGCGGCAGGCAGCGCGCTCAATCCGGCTGCCGCACGTGCTTGAATGTCTGTACCCGCGTCCGAGAAGAATCCAGCGAGATAGCCATTGAGCCATTGACGCTGTTCCGCGGAAAATGGGGCGTTTTCAGGGATGAATGGAATGGGCGTACTCATTTGGAAAGAAGGCGGAAGAGGAGGAAAAGAGTGGTGACCAGGAGCACCCAGAATCCGGTCTTGTAGAAGAGCAGGGGATTGCGCTCCAAAAGCGATGAACCCGGGGCGGCAAAGGGCTCGACCTTGCCGGGATTGGTGAGATCAAAGATGAACTCTGAATAGTGACGGTAGCGCCGCTCTGGATTTGTCGTGATCGCCCGCTGGATCACGGCGTCGAGCCACGGTGGAATGTTGGGATTCAGGCGCTCGGGCGCTTTTGCCACGCCAAAGGCAGGAGTCTGGAAACGCTCGATCTCGCCATATGGCAGGGTGTTTGTGAGTGCCTGGTAGAGCGTCACGCCGAGAGCAAAAATCTCGGTACGCTCGCAGATCGGTTTTCCATGGAAACGCTCGGGAGCCAGGTAGCTCGCCGTCCCTGCGCGGGAGGTGACCGAGAAGACTTCTGCCGCGCTGCCCATGTCGATCAGCTTGAAGCGAAGCCGGTCGTACTCGTTGAGCACCAGAATGTTCTCCGGTTTGATATCGCCGTGGACGAGTCCGAGGGAGAGCAGGTGTGTTTCCGCTTCGAGCAGGAACTTACCGAGTGCCACCGCTTCATCGACTGCCAGGTGGCGGGAGCGGAGCAGTGTCTTCAGGCTCGGAGCCTCGATGAACTCCATCACGTAGTACCGCGCGGACGGCTCCACAGGGATGAAGGCCTTCGCGAAATGTGCCGAGTGTACCCGTGTCGCATTCCACGATTCCTTCACAAATTGATGCAGCACCGCCTCGCTGTCACGTGCCTCCATGGGAGCGAACTTGAGCGTCCAGCGCTGCCCATCTCGTGTCGCAAGCCACGCGCGGTCGCTATGCTGAAAGGGGCGGACCAGTTCGTAACCATCAATGATGGTGCCCTTCGTGAGATTCTCCGGAATTGGCAGCGGTAGCTGTGTCGTGGCGTAAAGCATCCCTGCCTCGGTGACATCTAGCACGATCGCGCTCATGTCGTCCGGCGCCTCTTGGAGCGCGAGTTCATGTGCGTGGTGAACAATTGTTCTGGCACTTGGACGCTGCGCAAGGCGCGCGGCAATCTCGTGGTCTGCGAGGATCTTGGAAACACCGTCCGAGCAGAGGAAAACGAGGTCCCCATCCTTGAGTTCCGTCTCAAAGAGATGCGGCTCCACTTCCGGGCTGAGCCCGATCGCCCGGCTGAGCACGTGCTCCATTCCCGGATGGACGTGGTCCTCGGACATGCGAACCAGTTGCCCGTCACGCAGTAGGTAGATGCGCGAGTCCCCAATGTTCAAGCCGAAGAGCCGGTTGCCCTCGATCAGTGCCACGCAGACAGTCGAGACCAGTTCGGCGGTTTCATAACGGACGAGCGAGTCCTGGTAGAGTGTGCGATTGATGAGGCTGGTAAATTCCGTGAGTGCGCGCTGTGGTTTCCAGCTTTTGGGGCGGGCCTCGTAGTTGGAGATCAGAGTCTCCACTATGCGTTTACTCGCCTCCGCTCCGCTGCGGGCAGCGCCCGCTCCATCCGCCAGAACGGCCACCACGGTCTCCTCCCATGCCTTCACGGCAAAGGAGTCGCCGGATTCAACGCTCTCGCGTCGTGGCAGGCCGTAGCTGGTGGAAAGGATTTTCACGGGAAATTCAGGAAAGGTTCAGAGTGATCAGATGCGAGCGTTCGCCATGGCGCCCCACGTGGTGCGCCAGCGGGTTTTCACGAGACCGAGACCGCAGATCGCAAGGACACAGAGGCCTGCGAAGATGAAGAAGCCGGCGGCATATGAGCCTGTGATTCCCTTTGCCAGTCCGAGCGAGCTGGCCAGATAGAATCCACCGATGCCACCGCCCGCACCCACGAGGCCGGTCATCACTCCGATATCCTTGCCGAAACGCTGCGGAAGGAGCTGGAAGACTCCGCCGTTCGCCATCCCGAGCGAACCGGAGGCGATGAGGAAAGCGGCGACATTTAGCGCGAGGCTGTGGCTGAGAGCGCCAGCCACGAGCGCCACCGCGGCCATGCTGTAGAAGGTGTAGAGTGAACGGATACCGCCGACGCGATCCGCCATGGCCCCGCCGATCGGACGGGCAACAGCACCTACGAATGTGCAGAGCGCCGCAAAGTCACCCGCCTGCACCGCCGTGAGGCCGTACTCGCTCTTGAAGTAGAGCACGTAGGAACTGGCCAGCCCCACGAACCCGCCGAAGCTCACCGTGTAATAGAAGCAGAACCAGTGGGCGTCTTTCTCCTTCAGGAGTTGCACGTAATCCGACAGCTTCTTCTTCCGGACCTCCACCGGCGCTTCCTTGGAGAAGATCACATAGATTGCCAGGACAAGAACTGCCGGAATCAGTGCGAACCCAAATACCGCAGGCCATCCGTACGCTGCCGCGATTCGCGGAGCGAGCAGGCTATCGATGACCACACCCACATTCCCGGCACCGGCCAAACCCATCACTACACCCTGCATATGCGGCGGATACCATCTGCCTGCCTGGGGCAGGGCCACTGCAAAACTCGCCCCAGCAAAACCCAGCACGAGTCCCATCAGAAGAGTGGCTTGGAAATTCTGAAGTCCGAAAATCCATGCGCAGGCAAGGCCGGCGATCACGATGAGCTGTGCCATGATCCCCGTGTTCTTCGCCCCGATTCGGTCCACCAGCAGCCCCAACGCGATCCGGAGAATCGCGCCCGAGAGAATCGGAACGGCAACCATTAGCCCCTTCTGCTCGGGAGAGAGGTGAAGCGACTCACCAATCTGGGCCCCCAGGGGACCCATCACAGTCCAGACCATGAAGGCCACGTCGAAGTAAAGAAACGCTGTCAGCAAGGTGGGCCAGTGCCCGGAGCTTTTGAGGTCGGATAGTTTCACGGCGGCGCAGTTGATGTTTTTTGTTCAGTGCCACTCCATTTGAAGCGACGCCCTGCGCCTTTAGCCGCGTGCATGCCAGCAACCCGATTACCCGTTAATAAATGCCGTTCATTCACCTAATGGGTGGAATGAAATGAATACATGGATGCTCCGGGAAGCTGATAAATGCTTGGCTTCCGGGGTGCGGTGAAACAGCGAAGCAGATGGTTATCCGCTCAAATGTGCCCCGGTTCAGACCATGCGGCCGCTGAGAACCCGTGGAAAACACTGGTTCTTTTTTTCCACGCTGGTCAGGGGAATTGCTCAGCCCGTAGCGCAGAAATCCCTGTCTACAGGTGCCCCGACCATCCTGGTCGGAGGCTGAGCACCGAGGCTGTTCTGAGGTATTCCGAAAGGGGAATCAGGGTAGCTTGCGAGTCGTCCGTGAAGCGCGCAGGACTTGGAGCAAGGATGCTCCGATTAGTTGAGAGCAAGCAACGAACGGGGAGGGCATGAAAGCGGGAAGAAAGTA
>CBINJX010000484.1:0-4799 GCA_966251085.1 uncultured Verrucomicrobiales bacterium | reverse complement strand
ACGAGTTGTTTTTGGATCGAGATGAGTTGATCCAAAAACGACTCATCTCGATCTGGGGAAGGGATGAGTCGAAAAAATATCAACTCATCCCTTGGCGCTGAAGGGATGAGTCGATCGCAGAACGGAACGAGTTGATTTGGAAACGGAATGAATTGATTTGCGATCGACTCATCTCTTGCAGCCAAAGGGTGATCTCTTCCCGGCTAGGAGGTGATCCTTGCGGTTTACCGGACGGGTTTGGCGGGATGGCGGCGTAAGCCGCATCCAAACCAAAGCCGTTGACCTTATCCGCACCCGTTCCTACGTTCCGCTGGAATGGAGCAGTCGCGAAGTGGCCCGTTATTACCGCTGATCAGCGGTGCGGTGGTATTCACGGTGTTTGCCGTTGCCGGGTTTGTGGTTTGGAAACCTGCGGCGTTTCACCCGGTGCAAACGTTGATTGCACCAGAGCAGAGACAGCCGGAAGCAGAAGCCCGCGCCGACCTTTCGCAATTTGCCGAGATCCAGCGCTCGGTCATGGAAGCCGAGGCGGAAGCGAACAAACGCTTCTCTTTCCTCAAGTCGCTCGCGGAGCAGTTGCGTCCTGAGGATTTCCAGCAGGTTGCACAGTCCAGCTCCGGATGGCCGAGGCGGGAGAGGGAAGCATTTCTGGTTGCCCTCGCCCATCGCTGGGCGGCTGTCGATGCATCGGCTGCCTGCACCTTTTTCTTTACCCTGGAAGATGCGGACCTGCGTGCTCTCGCGGCCGGAGCCGTGATGGACACATGGGCGCGCAAGGCACCCGAAGAAGCGCTTCAGTGGCTGAAGGCTCAGCCGGAGAGCGTCTGGCGAAGCGAGGTTCTCAAGCGGTTCTCCAGGATCACGGAAGTCAGCGATCCCAAACTGGCCATCGTCGCGCTAGATCTGCTGCCTGAAGCGCAACGCGATCCAGACCGGCGGCGAAGGCTGGCACTGAAGTTAGCGGTGAAAGATCCGCGGGCTGCGGCTGAGATCGTCACCGCCGCATACGTGGGAGAGCCGGAGCGGGAGATCTTGTCGCAGATCACGGAACGTTGGGCGCAGGCGGACTTCCAAGGTGTGCTCGCGTACCTCCAATTACCGGCGGAGAAACAGAATCGAGAACTCGCGTACGCTCTCCTCTCTGCGATAGGTAGCGTAAATCCGCAGGCGGCGCTCGCATGGGCAAAGCAGGTGAAGGGAAATCGGGCGCCTTCGCCTTCAGCGCTGATCATCTCCGGTTGGGCACGGAAAGATCCGGCGGCGGCTCGTGCCCATGCTACAGCGTTACCATTGGGGTGGGAGCGCGAGTTGGCGTTTGACAGCCTCATCCTCGAGCTGGGGACCAGGAGGAGGGATCTGCCCACTCTCATCGCGCTGAGCCGGGAGAAATCACCTCTGAATGATGATCAGCTCCTGAGCTACTTTCCAGGGCTCGTGAAAGAGGATGTCTTCGATTTCGACAAGATCGCAGACGGAATCCGCTCGCTCCCCGACGACGAGCGCAACCGGCATCTGTTGGGTGGCCTGGTTGCAGTATGGAGTGAATCACAACCTGAGGAAGCTGCCGCTTATTTGGAGTCCCATGCTCCCGCTGCGCAAAACCCATTTGCGATTGGTGCAGTCGCGAAGGCCATGGCCGCTTTCGATCCTGACCGTGCAATCCAGTGGGCAATGAAGTTGCCGGAAGGTGAGGAGCGGAACGATACGATCGCCGACGCACTGCAGCGGCTTTCCTCTACGGATGCGGAACGTGCCTGGTCATTGAGCCAGACCCATCTTCCGGCCACCTTCCAGCGCAAGGTTGCGGCGGGAGTAGCGGGGACATTGGCTCGTGATGATATCGCGTCAGCCGTGGGGTGGGCAGATCGCCTGACGGATCAAGCTTCTCGGCAGGATGCAGTCGGAACAATTGCATCCGTGTGGGCTCAGCGCGATGTGGCTGCTTGTGCTCAGTGGCTGGAACAGCTCGAGCCCGGAGGTGTGCGCGACAATGCCGTGGTGGGGTTCGCATTTTCTGCAATCCGTGAAAAGCCTGAGGCCGCCTTTCAATGGGCTGAAACAATCAGTGATGAACGTCGGCGGACGACGGTGATCCATGGGCTCGCCAATGCGTGGCACTCGCTTTACCCCGGCCCGGCCCGGCGCTGGATCAACTCCACGGACCTCCTTTCCCCCAGTACCAAACAATGGCTCCTCACGACGGAAAACGGCGAATGGTGAAAGCGTCTCACTGGGCAGCATCAGTACCGCTGCGGATCTGGGTGGGATGTGCAGCGGCGGGGCTCATTACGGGAGTGCTGCTCCGGATCGGTCTGAATTCAGGCGAGGCGCAGCCACTTGTTGATTCGTCATCCGAAGCGGCGAAAAACCTGACCATCGCAATCCCTTCGCTTCCACCCTCGCTGAAAGCCCTGGAGTCTGAATTGCAACGCACCCTGGCAGCCAGCCATAAAGCGGAAAGTGCGGCAAAGGAACGGAGATCATTACTCGCAGACTTTGCTGAACGCCTCGATCCCGCGGACTTCGCAGAGGCCGCACACCGCGGGCTGGAACTGCCGTCGGAGGAGCGACGCATTTTCCTGACAGCGGTGATTCGCCGTTGGGCGGAGCATAACGGTGCAAATGCGATTGCTTTCGCCATGAGCCGCGCACCCGAGGAACTGCGGAGTGCGCTGACTAGCGAGGCATTGGATCACTGGTCCACGGTGCAGGCATCAGCTGCGCTGCAGTGGATCTTGCAGCATTCGGAAAACGAACAGCGCACAGAATACCTGCACCGCTTCATTCGCACTGTGGGAGAGAAAGACCCGGCGCTCGCGCTTTCGGCAACGGATCAGCTTCCAAAATCCGAAGAGCGGGGTCTGATCCGTGAGCAGCTCGCGCAGCGTCTGGCTGAGACGGACCTTTCCGGCGCCATCACCGCGCTGCTCCACGAGTGGTCAGGCGACCCGCGCGGTGTCGCTGCGGACCTGGCAGAGCGTTGGCTCGAGAAGGACCCTGCGGGTGCTTTGGCGTGGGCCGCACAGATCCGCGACGCACAGCAAAGCCGCATTTTCGAAGATCGCCTCGCCACGGCATGGACTCGCCGGGATCTGAAGGGCGCCCTCGAATGGGTGCAAAGCCAGCCATCCAGCAAACGGATTTACCTGCTCCACTGCGTTCTCCAGGAATGGACGGGCAGTGATCCCAAAGCAGCTCGTGAGTACGTGCTCGCCTTGCCTCCAGGGCCGGAGCGTTCCGTTGGAATTACGACAGTCGCCTCCGCACTCGGAGTCAAACACCGGGACATTCGCGGCTTTCTGGAAATGCATCAGCAACTCGAATCGCCTCAAGACCAGCTAAGCCGCCCGGAGCTTCTATTCCAGATTATTGCGGAGAACAGGGGAGAGTTGCGAGAAGGCGCCGAGCTTCTCCGGGAACTGCCGCAGACTGAGAAGAATCAGCGGCTTCTCGATCGTTATCTTGCGCGGTGGTTCATGGGTGAGCCGGAGAAGGTGATGCAATACCTCAAGGACAACAATCTTCTGGAAAAGATGCCGGAGGCTGCGCGCAGCTATGCACTGCAGCTGACTCAAAAGGACATGGACGCAGCTCTGACTTGGGCAGCCGGGCTTCCGCCGGGAACGACCCGCGATTATGTACACTGTGCCATCACGTACGGTCTTGCCACCAAAGACCCCGAGCGTGCCGCAACCATGTTGGAGCGGGAAGTGCCGGCAGAGCTTCAGCCGAGCACCACGCGCCTCGTCATTGGGCAATGGTATGAAAAGGATCCGCAACGCGCGACAGCGTGGGCTCAATCACTCAGCAATGAGGCTGCGAGGACAGTCGCCTGTGCGGAAGTTGTCGGCAGGTGGGGCTACAAAGACCCCACCGGCCCGGTGGCGCAGTGGATCGAGTCGCTTCCGCCCGGTCCCACCTATGATGTGGCCGTGGCGACGTATGCTGGTAATATTGGCAGGACCGATCCAGCAGCGGCACTGGAGTGGGTATCCACGATCCGAGATCCGCAATTGCGGCAACTGCAGGTCGAGTCCCAAGCCCGAGTATGGCTCCTATCCAACCGTGCCGACGCGACACAGTGGATTCAGGAGTCGCAGGTGCTGTCAGCGGAGGTGAAACAGTGGCTGCTGCGGGGACGTGAATAGTTGAGAGTTGCGAGTTGAGAGCCGCGCACCGGCAGATCGGAACGGGTGAGTGTGCCGATACCGGGGCAGCTTACTGACTTCTGAGCACTGAGCACTGAGCACTGAGTACTTCCTTCCCGCCTTCACGCGCTCCGCTCGTTGGTTGCTCTCAACCCTCAACCCTCAACCTCCACAAAGGCATTGACAGTGCCCCGGAGTTTCATACCGAAGACGGGCCGCCCGGCTCCGGAAATGCTCAAAAATCTTCTCTCGCTCACCTCACGCCTGCCGTTTCTTTCATCCCTGCGGAAGTCTCAGGAGGAGGAGTTGCGCCTGGAGCCGAATGTGGCTGGGATGCTCATCCCGCCGGACCGCCTGAAGTCGCTGCGTCCGGACGATCAGTTTCTTGTCTCTTACCCTCGCAGCGGCAACACCTGGGTGCGCCATCTTCTGCGTGATGTGATCGCTTTGGAAAAGCCGGAGGTTCCGTATCCGCAGAATCTCTGGGAGGTGATCCCGGATCTCCACATTCCGACGCATCAGATGGAGCACGAATCGGTGCAGCGGTTCCAGATGCCGACGCGCATCCTGAAATCGCACAACTTGAGCGATATCGGGACCCGGCGTTTCGTGTACATCGTCCGGCAGCCTGCGGATTCCCTGGTTTCATAT
>CBINJX010000483.1:0-4804 GCA_966251085.1 uncultured Verrucomicrobiales bacterium | reverse complement strand
AGGCGCCTGGGGAGCTTTTTAGCGGGAGCCGGATTGAGAATGAAAGGAATCGAGCGCAAGGCGGCCAGACGAGCCGCCGTTTCTACGGCCTCGAGCGGAACTTCGAGCTGACTTACCACCGCATTGGCTTTTTCGAAAAGCGCACCAGCCTCCTCGACCTCGACATTGGAGAGCAGATCATTCGCTGATCGTGCGACACCGATCAGATTCTCCCGTGTTTTCCCGCCAACCAAGATCAAGGCCACGCCGCTCGCAGTGCCCACACATTCACGGAAGTACCGCACGTCGATCCCTTCCCGTCGCAGTCCCGTCTTGGCAGCACGTCCAAAATCATCTGCGCCGTGCGCCCCAATGAAGCTCACCTTTGCCCCTGCTCGTGCCGCGGCGACCGCCTGGTTTGCGCCTTTGCCACCGGCGAACTGTGCAAAGTCTCCGCCAAGCTGAGTCTCGCCTGGTTTCGGGAGGCGTTCACAGCGAAGGACAAGGTCTGTGTTGGAGCTTCCGACGACGACGAGGCGCATGGGAAAGGACGAATGCCGAAGTTCGCTTCCCGACAGAAGCCTGAATTCCACAGCTTCGAAATCGTGCGTCCGCCGCTTTCACTTTCCCATTAGCGCTTTATCCGGCATTCGTGATCGGTCATTCGTCTTTCCGTTTTCCAATGTCCCTCTCCGCCTATCTCACTGATCGCCAGAAACTCGTCGAGCAAGCGCTCAACCGTTATCTACCGAAAGCTACGACGAAGCCGGCGACGATTCACAAAGCCATGCGCTACAGCCTGTTTGCCGGAGGAAAGAGACTTCGTCCAATCCTGGCGCTCGCTGCAGCGGAAGCGTGTGGCGGAGCTCCGGAGCGTGCACTCCCGGCTGCCTGCGCGGTGGAGTGCATCCATACGTACTCGCTGATCCATGATGATCTGCCGTGCATGGACGATGACGATCTGCGGCGCGGACGTCCCACGAGCCATAAGGTTTTCGGGGAGGGAATCGCGGTCCTGGCAGGTGATGCTCTGCTTACGATTGCTTTCGAGATTCTCGCGCAGGCAGAGCCGACTGCGCGCTACAATGCCGCTGCGTTGATTACTGAGCTTGCAACTGCTTCCGGCAGTCGCTGGCTGATTGCGGGGCAGGTGATGGATCTCGAAGGAGAAGGAAAGAAGATCAGCGGCGAACAACTCCGTTTCATCCATCGCGCGAAGACGGCGGCACTGCTGACGACATCGATCCGCTTGGGAGCGATGAGCGCAAATGCGACGGACAAGAAGCTGGAGGCACTCACAGAGTTCGGCCAATCGCTCGGCCTCGCATTTCAGGTAATCGACGACATTCTCGACGTGACGCAGACCACAGAGAAGCTCGGCAAGACAGCCGGCAAGGATGTGGAGGCGACCAAGGCAACGTTCCCTGCCCTTTTTGGCCTGGAGAAATCACGCGCGGAAGCCCGCAAGCTCACGGAAAAGGCCCACGCCTCTCTGAAATCGTTCGGTGAGAAAGGCACCTACCTACGGCAGATCGCGGATTATTTGCTCTCGCGGGAGTATTAGCCGGTAGATGGCAGTTGGGGAGTGAGAGTTGAAAGCAGCCAACAGTTGGGTGCGGGTCGGTTGCTTCTCTGAAGGGAAAATCAGCGATCACTTGTAAGAGGATCGCTGTCAGGAGAGCACGATCTGCAGTTTCCACACATCTCTCGCCGGTGGATGAGGGTGCGCTTGCGCTATAGGCCCCTCACGCCACTAGTCGTAGATTCGGATCGATATCGATCGTGAGCGATGACGTCCGGCCCTCTGCGAGGGCTAGAGACGCCACGTAGCCGATCATCGCGGCGTTATCCGTACAGAGTGACGGCTCCGCCAGTAGCAGCTCCAGCTTGTACCGCGCACACCGCTCTGCGAGCCGCTCACGAAGACGGGAATTGCAGCTCACGCCTCCACTCACTGCTACCAAACGCCGTTTCGTCAGCTTCGCGGCCTGCAGCGTCTTCTCGACGAGCACGTCGACCACCGCCTCCTGAAAAGAAGCGCAAAGGTCCGGCAGGTGCAGTGTCTCAAGCTTCGGAAGAAGGTAGCGCACTGAGGTTTTCAAGCCGCTGAATGAAAAGGCAAAATCCCCTGAGTCGATCATACTACGGGGGAAGTCATACCGCTTCGGATCCCCCTCCCTTGCGAGGCGGTTCACGTTGGGCCCACCTGGGTACGGCAGGCCAAGGAGTTTTCCAACCTTGTCGAACGCCTCGCCGGCCGCATCGTCGTGGGTCTGCCCCAATAGCCGATACCGGCCGAAAGCTTCGATCTCCACCAGCATCGTGTGCCCTCCGCTCACCACCAGCGCCACCGCCGGACGCACGCCATCTTCCTTCCCGAAGAATGGCGACAGCAGATGCCCTTCGATGTGATTTACGGCAATGAAGGGTTTGCCAGCGCCTACGGCTAAACCTTTGGCCGCCGATGCACCGATCATGAGCGAAGTCGCGAGCCCCGGGCCGCGGGTCGCTGCGAAGGCATCAACCTGATCGAGCGAGATCGCCGCGTTCTTCAGCGCAATATCGATGGTCGGCCTTAGAGTCCGCAGGTGATTGCGAGAAGCCACTTCCGGGACCACACCGCCGTAAGCCTGATGCAGCGCAATCTGCGAGGCCACTTCACTCGCAAGCAATTCCGTCCCACGGAGAATCGCTACCGCGGTTTCATCGCACGACGTCTCCAGCGCGAGAACGATGGGTGGGTGGTTTGCTGACATTCATTACCATTCACTCAAAGCTGTCGACCATTCACGCTTTAAGTGATTGCAGAAAAGGAAGAGGCGGCACGTCCCTCTCGGGAGCATGCCGCCTCGACACAAATGGTCTTGAACTACACCTTCTAGTGCAAACTGGCGCGCTTTTCGGCACTGACACGCTCAGCGTAGATCATCACTCCCTTGAGTGCATCCACTGCGCGTTCGAGCTGAGTATCACGGAATGAAGCGAGCTCTCTCCGTGCCGCGTCATCGAGCACCTCCTCACGCCGCTGGAGCAGCAGCATCCGCTCCTGTTCTGGACTCAGGGTGGCACGGATAGTCGGGCTGACACCGTGCTCGTGGATCACCTGCTTGCTCGGCGTGTAGTACTTGGCGGTAGTCAGCCTGAGAGCCGAGCCATCCTGTAGCTGAATCACGCTTTGTACCGAGCCTTTACCGAATGTCGTTTCGCCGACGAGGATCGCACGATTCAAGTCCTTGAGGGCACCAGCCACGATCTCCGAACCACTGGCACTGCCGTTGTTGATCAACACAGCAACCGGGTACATCGGGCGCTGTTTCGCATCCTCGTCAGTACGGTATGTACGACTTTGCGAAGGAGTCCGGCCTTCGGTAGAGGCAACTAGCGTATTTGGCGGTAGGAATTGCCCCGCCACATCAACAGCAGAGGTCAGGAGGCCACCCGGATTGTAACGAAGATCCAGAATCAGCGCCTGCATGCCCTGCTTCTCCATTTCGTCGAGCTTCTTTTCCAATTCGTCCGAGGTGGGCACGTTGAACTGCGTGATCCGGACATATCCAACCTTGAAATCGCCGCCAATTTCACGCGGAAGAATGCGGGCATCCTTTACGCTGGCGATTTTGATGTTCTCGCGGATCAACTCGAAATCCTTCACCTCCTTGGTGGTGGGGCGTAGAATGGTCAGCGTGATCTTTTCACCGGGCTCGCCGCGCAGCAGTCCGATGGCGTCGTTGAGATCCATCTTCTCCGTCGGCTTTTCGTTGATCTTCACGATGTGATCGCCCGGTAACAAGCCGGCGCGGAAGCCCGGAGTATCCTCCATCGGCGAGACAATCACGAGATTACCGTCACGCTGAGTCACCACGATACCCAATCCGCCGAAGCGACTGTTAGTGTCGTCCTGCATTCCCTTGAAGTCCTTCACCTCCATGTACTGAGAGTGCGGATCGAGAGAGGACAGCATGCCCTTCAAGGCGGCATGAGTCAGTTCCTCGTAACTGATCTTTTTCTCGTCCACATAGTCCTGGCGAATCAGCTGCATGGCCCGGGCAAAGACCGCCATGCTGGCGTAACCGGATTCGTCTTTTTCCTGGGCGCCGATCGCCCGATAGATGCGGATCCCTACAACGAGGTTAAACGAAACGAGGAGAACGGCCAGAGTATGGAGGAGCCGCTTTTGCATGGGCCGAACGTAGCATGCGCTCAGCAGATGTAAACGCAGGTGTTTGCCTCAACTCAGTTGAGGGTTGAGAGCCGCGTAAGGGCGGATCGGGAGGCCTCCGGGAAAGCGGCACCTCAAGGGGGATGGGACTTATGGGACGGATAGGACCAAGGGGACGAATGAGTCCCCTCATAGAACGAACAGCTCCTCAAACAGCCTCGAAATCCTCTCCAGCCCGGAGCCGCTATAGCGCGGCTCTCAACCCTCAACCCTCAACCCTCAACCCTCAACCCTCAACCTTTCCTCACGCCGCGTCCTTGTCCTGCTTCCGGCGGATGAGAGGGGCTTTTTTACCCTCGACCACTGCACGATTTACGGTCACTTCGGCCACGTCTTCCCGGCTTGGGATATCGTACATGAGGTCGAGCATGATCCTCTCGAGCATGGCCCGGAGCGCACGCGCACCTGTCCCCTTTTGCGCTGCCTGCTGCGCCAATGCACGCAGGGCGTCCTTGGTAACGTTTAGGCTAACACCTTCCATGGCGAGCAGCTTCGCATACTGCTTGATCATGGCGTTCTTGGTGTCGGTGAGAATCATCACCATCTCGTCCTCGCTGAGCGGGTCGAGTGCAGTAACCACCGGCAGACGGCCGATGAATTCCGGTA
>CBINJX010000482.1:0-4806 GCA_966251085.1 uncultured Verrucomicrobiales bacterium | reverse complement strand
AAGGACGAAGTGTTACAGCGATCGGCCGAGTAACTTCTCTATTTTGATCGTGGAGCATTCCTCGAAGCCACGGAATCTACACTGATAAAGGGCGAGTGGATGGGCGAACTCGAGCAGGTAACTAAAGATGCCCGGAGGATCGTAGTCGAAGGCCATTGGACGCTCGTTCGAGATGAAACAGGGCATCCCATATCGATTCTTGCAATTAACACCGACATTACTGAACGCAAACACCTTGAGCGACAATTCTTTCGCGCGCAACGCATGGAAAGCATCGGCACCCTGGCTGGCGGCATTGCTCACGATCTGAACAATGTCCTATCTCCGATCATGATGTCGGTTGGCATACTCCGATCGACGATAACAGACCGTCAGAGCCTTGAGATACTGGAAATCGTTGAGACCAGCGCGCAACGTGGCGCGAATATGGTGAAGCAAGTCCTCTCATTCGCACGTGGGTTGGATGGGCAGCATATTGACGTTGCGCTCAAGCACCTGCTGAGGGATATCGCGAAATTGATTACAGAGACGTTCCCCAAGAATATCCGCATCGAGGAATGCCTCAGCCCGAGCTTATGGAACGTGAAGGCGGATCCGACGCAACTGCACCAAGTTTTTCTGAACCTGTGTGTAAATGCCCGGGATGCCATGCCCGAAGGAGGCAAGATCGTAATCTCGGCGGAGAACCTGTCCATCGATGAGCAGTACGCTGCGATGAATATCGAGGCCCGGGTAGGTCCTTACGTTAAAATCACAGTGACCGACACCGGAACGGGAATTCCAAGGGAGATCATCGATAGGATTTTCGACCCATTTTTTACGACGAAAGAAGTGGGAAAGGGAACCGGACTGGGGCTGTCCACCTCGCTGGCAATAATCCAAAGTCATCAAGGTTTCGTTCGTGTGAACAGTAATGAAGGCGATGGAGCCCGTTTCGAAATCTTCCTGCCTGCAGAAATGAGGAATCCTCCTTGCGGTGAAGAGTCCATGGTGGATTTACCAAGAGGAAATGGTGAGCTGGTACTGGTGGTGGATGACGAGGCATCCATTCGGCAGATTACCAAACAAACGTTAGAAATCTTCGGATACAGTGTGCTTCTTGCGGCCGACGGGTCGGAGGCGATATCGTTGTATGTTGAGTATCAAACAAAAATTGCAGTGGTGCTCACGGACATGATGATGCCTGTGCTTGATGGTTCTGCAATGACCCGCGTGCTTCTCCGCATAAACCCGAATGTGCGCATTATCGGAGCTAGTGGTGTTAGCTCCAACAGAAAGCTTGCCGAATCAAATGATTGCTACATGCATTACTTCCTCCCTAAGCCGTACACGGCCGAAACTTTATTGAAGGCCCTCAGAAAAGTGCTGACTGCCTGAATTATCATGGCTGCATTCTTGTGAAAGGCAGGCACTCGCCCTGGGGAAAGGGGAAGGCAAAGCAGCTCCGAATCAACTCACAATCGCCGCCCCGCTTCCTGCCGTATCAACTCCCACGCCGCGGCCACATGCTCCTCCGTTGTCAGCACATTCCCAAGTCCGAGCCGGATCGCCACCTGCCCACGCAATGTCGTGTGGGTAAGATATGCGCGGCCGCTGGCGTTGATCGTCTCGACGATCTCGCGGTTGATCCGGTTGGCGTCCTCCCCTTTCACCCGGAAACAAACCACTCCCATGTGGACCGGCGCCAGAATCTCGAATCTTGAATCGGCCTCGATCCACGAGACCAGCCGCTGCGCGATGCGGCAATGTTCCCGGAGCCGCTCCTGCAAGCCCTCCCGTCCGAAAGCACGCCAGACGAACCACGCCTTCAGCGCGCGGAACCGGCGGCCGAGCTGTATCCCGTAATCCATGTAGTTCACCTCCGCCCCGGCGGCATCGCCAACGAGGTATTCGGGGACGAGGGTGAAAACACTGCGCAGTCGCTCTGAGGCGCGGATATAAAGCGTGCTGAAGTCGAGCGGCACAAAGAGCCATTTGTGCGGGTTGATGACCACCGAATCGGCATGCTCGATCCCGGAGAACACCCAGCGTCCTTCAGGCAGGATTGCGAGCGCTCCGCCATACGCGCCATCCACGTGCAGCCAGATCTTGTGCTCACGGCAGATCGCCGCCACCTCGCTCAGCGGGTCCACGCTTGCAGTGGAGGTTGTCCCTACGGTTGCCACCACGGCTAATGGCCGAATCCCCTGCTCCACATCCTGGGCAATTGCTTCTCTCAGCGCAGCAGGATTCATCCGGTACTCCCGGTCCGTGGCCACACGCCTCAAATTCTCCTCCCCGAGCCCGAGCATGATCATCGCCTTATCGATGTGTGAATGTCCCTGGTCGGAAGTGTAAACCCTCAGCACCGGTGCGCCGTAGATCCCCTCTCTCCGTGCGTTTGGAATTGCCTCCTGCCGCGCAGCCGCAAGCGCGTGCAGGGTGGAGATGGAGGCGGTGTCGTAAACTATTCCGCGGAACTCTTCGGGAAGGCCGAGCATTTGCCGAAGCCAGTCGAGAACGAGCGTTTCCAGCTCGGTTGCAACCGGCGACGTGCGCCAGGTCATCGCGCTGACATTGAGTGCGGCAGCGATCATCTCGGCGAGAATACCGGCAGCCGTGGTGGTATTGCCAAAATACGCGAGAAAAGAGGGATGCCCCCAATGCACGACACCGGGGAGGATCAGGCGTTCGACATCTGCCAGAATCGCGCTGAGCGGCTCTCCCGCTTCGGGCGGCTGTTGTGGCAACTGTGCGCTGATCTCACCCGGCTGCACATTCGGCGCTACTGGGCGCTCGTGGATCTGTGCGCGGTAATCCGCGATCAGATCAGCTGCACGATGCAGCAACTCGCGGAACTCAGCAGAAGGAATGTCTCCGGTCATCGGTGAGAATGTGCGCCGGCTCGCCAGTCACGACCAGTTCCGCGTGTGAGCATTCGGCCACCAAAGGGATATCCTCCACGGCGAAGCTTCCAGTAGAGCGCCCAGTAAGTGCTCAGGCACCGCTCCAGAACCCACAGCGGGGCAGCGAATGGAACGGAGAACGGAAAGACCCGCGCGGCACCCTCCCGGCGGCCGAGAAATGCGAGCACGATGGAGCTGATCACAGTGGTAAGGGTAAAAGTGCGGGCCGCTCTTTTTCCTCCGAGAAGACCGGTCAGAATCCCGGCAGGGATCAGCGAGAAAAACAGCGCCGTCTTTGTCCGCATGCTGAAATCCTCGTATGCCTGCCGCGGGCGCTGCTCGCGCCATTTCTCGAGCAGCGGCGGGCGTTTGAGGATGAAGAAATCGCGTGCATAGCAGATATCTGCACCTGCGGCGGCGAAGTGCCGGATCAGCTCTTCATTATCGAAGAGCACATCGCCATCGTAACGCCCAACCCGCTCGAATGCGCTCTTCCGGAAGCCGCATGTGCCGGGGTAGTCACCAGCAGTGAGTGTGGCTCGATTGATCAGCATCCGGGCGGCTTCGAGACGCGCCCACCAGGGTAGCGGGTGCAGATAGTTCTGCGGCCGGACGAGTTCGAAGTGCTCCAGCAGTGCACACATCCGGTAGATGTCATTCGGCGTGTAGCGAATGTCGTCATCGGCGAGAATGATCGTCTCGTGCGAAGCCAGGCCGACTCCCGTGAAGATCCCGTTCACCTTGTCATTGATGAAGCCGTGGCTGCGATCGACAGGTTCATGCCGGCACACCTCGCTCCATGCCTGATGCTGCCGCTCGAAGATTTCCGGCGGCGAGCCGTCGACCACGATCACCTCGCAGCCGCTGGCGCCGAGTTCACGGAAGTATTCCCGGAATCCCTCGATTTCTCTTTCCGTGGTTTTCGCCCGGCGAATCGGCAGTAGATAAGTACAAGATGCCATTGGGGTTTACTCGGGTACTCCCGCCAATCAGATCGCTGCTCCGCCGGCTTGCGCGGGCATGCGGCCGGTGCCCGCGCTTCGTATTTCACGGGAGAGACATCGCTCCATGTTCCGCATCAACTCCATCAGGAAACAACCAGATCACGGCAGCCCTCTGAAGGTGAGTCTGCTCGTCGTTGGCTATGCGGTGATCCACAGCCTGCTGGCCTCCCGCCCTGCAAAGGAGCTTGTGGAACGCACCTGCGGCACGCGCGTCCGCAATGGGCTGTATCGTCCGGCGTATATTGTTCAGGCTGGGCTGACGACTGCTTGGGCGATCTGGAAGTTTTTGCAGTTTCCCGACCGTGAGCTGTATCGCATTCCGCGCCCCTGGACATGGCCCTTGCGTATGGTGAGGATCGCCGCGGTCACACTCCTCGTCAGCGGACTCCACACGGTGAGGATCTATCGCGTTCTGGGGCTGCCGCAACTTGTCGGCTATCTCAAAGGCGGCACACCGGATCCAGAACCGGAAGCACAAGGCCCGGCATTGGCACCGGATGGCGATATCGATGCCCGGGGGCCTTTCCGCGCAATCCGGCATCCGGACAATCTACCGATCATCGTCCTCATGTGGAGCTTCTCGCGGATGACGGTAAACCGGCTGATGCTCGCGATCCTTTCCACCGTGTACGCAATCTTCGGTTCATGGCACGAGGATGCCCGGATGCGCGCGAGGTATGGTCGGGCCTTTGAGGATTACACGAGGAGGGTGCCGATATTGATTCCGCGAGCGAAGCGCTTGCCCCGTAGCGTCAGCCATCCTGGCTGCGGGTGACCGGAGCATCCTGCTCCGAGTCCAGCGCGCTACACGGGCGGTTCACAAGCTACCTTGCGTCTCTTCCGGAACACCTCAGAGCTGCCCCGGTGATCAGCCTCCGACCAGGATGGTCGGGGCACCCGCAGACAGGGATGTCTGC
>CBINJX010000481.1:0-4813 GCA_966251085.1 uncultured Verrucomicrobiales bacterium | reverse complement strand
TCGCGGGCAGCCAATTCCCCCAGATCCCGGAGCGCCTGCAGCTCGTCTTCCGTCCATTTCCGAGGCTGCATATCTGCCACACACACAGACCCGAGCGGGTATCCATCAGGATCCAGGAGCGGCACCCCGAGGTAGGCCAGCGTATTCCGCTCCGTCGTGGCGGGGTTATTCCAGACCAGCGGATGAAGGCGCGAATCATCCACGACCATAGGATCATTCGTCGCCACCACATACTTGCAGAAGGAGTATGCGAGGGACGTTTCGCGCTCGGCAGTCAACGGCTCCGGAAGCCCATGGGCGCTCAGGAAAAATTGCCGGCCTTCATCGACCAGCGTGACCATTCCCACCGGCGCATTCAGCAGCCGTGCAGCCAGACGCGTGAGGCGGTCAAATGCCGGTTCAGGAGGTACATCCAAAAGTCGGCTCCGCCGCAGGGCGTTCAAACGCGACGGATTGTGGACCGCCGCTTCGACCTGCGCCTCGATGTCTGGGTTGCTGCCAAGAATGGGAGAAGAAGAATCCAGCATTGGCTGACAAACGCCGGGCGGGAGGCATGGGAAGGGCGGAGCCCTTCATCCGCACCGGACGAAGCGCGGACTCTAGGAAACAGAGCACAGTAGGTCAAAGCCGTTTGAACTGTGGCAAACCCGAGTTCTGGGATCAGGTAAACGTAACCCACACCTAACCGGTTAAGCCTTCCACATTCCCGACGCATCGCATCTCTATGCGGGTGACGGTGGCGAGGATCTCATTGTAAGTTCCGCCGATGTCCGCCGCCGTTGTCCCCAGGTTTCCTGGCTCACTAACTACATTCCGTTACACTATCGTTGATTGGATGAGCATTTCAGGCTTTGCCCGAGTTTTCGCATTCCTGTTAACGGCATTTCTAACCTGTGCGACAGGAGTAGCGGAGGAGCACCCAACGGGCGGGGCGCGTGAAGGCGCGGGGAAAGTTCCTCCAGCCGGTAGTTCCCGGCTCCACTCAACCGCCGAAGGCGCATTCTCTGTCACTCAACCCTCAGCCACCAACCCTCAACTTTCAGAGGAGGAGAACTCCTATGTCACCCGCGCTCGTGAGGTGATGGAGCACATCCAGAAGACCTACGGGAAGGCCGACTCCGCGCTCTACTCGAAGCTGACCACCGACCCCAGCCCGGAAGACATGTGGGGAAACGGCGTAATGTTTTCCGCACTTGTGGGTGCCGCGCGACATGATCCCGAGAAATACGGCCCCGTGATGGAGAAGTTCTTCACGGCAATGGACGCTTATTGGGATACAAAGGTCAAAATCCCTGGCTATGAACCCCTGCCTACTGCTGGCGGCGGCAACGATAAGTACTACGACGACAACGCCTGGATGGTGATCACCTTCCTCGAGGCGTACGAACTGACCCGGGATGCCCGTTATCTCAAGCGGGCAGAGCAGACGCTCGATTTCGTCCTGAGCGGATGGGACGACGAAGGCGGCGGCGGCATCTGGTGGCACGAGGGTCACAAGGAGGGAACCAAAAACACCTGTGCCAACGCGCCCGCAGCAGTCAGTTGCCTGCGCCTCGCAAGATACAGCGATCCGCAGACGGCCGAGCGATTAACCAAAAAGGCGCAGCAGATCGTGGATTGGACCGTCGCCACTTTCCAGGACGAGGACGGCCTGTACTGGGACTCCAAGAATATCGCCACCGGCCATATCAACCGCGCAAAGCTCACCTACAACTCTGCACTGATGCTCCGCTCCTTCCTCGGCCTGCACCAGCGCACAGGCAAAGCCGACTATCTTTCACAAGCTCAGCGGATCGGCAAAGCCGCCGACGCTTTCATGGGCCGCAGAAGGTGGCGAGTTTATCGCAATCACGTGAAGTGGAGTCACTTGATGGTCGAGGCCGACCTGGAGCTATATCGCACAACGAAGGAGGAACACCTCCTCACGCGAGCGAAACAGAACACGGATTTCCATTACGAGCGGTGGAAGGTAAATCCGCCTTCGGATCTGATTGCTCACGCGTCGATTGCACGACAGCTCTGGCTGATGGCTGATCTCGAAACGGAACGAGGCCGGGCGTTCTGGGAGAAAGCGGATAAACCGACGGATAAGAACGAGATCAGCTCCCGATAGGACATTTGCCAGCGATCAGGAGCCGAATCATCCGCGGTATAATTCGGCCAAGCTCGAAGCTCGGCCCGCCAAGCTGAGCGGCTCCAGCGCTCAAGCTCCGGGCTTCAGGTGCCAAGCCTGGAGCTTGCGCGGCCAAGCTCAGAGCTTCATCTGCAAAGCCCAGAGCTTCATGCAGGAAGCCTTTGGCTTTATGTGCAAAGCCTTGGGCTTGAAGCGCCTAGCCCCAGGCTCGAGCACCCAAGCTCCAAGCTTTCCGAGCCAAGTTCAGAGCTTCATGCACGAAGCTCCGAACTTGGCTGATTCGTTCCGCCGAAGGGGTATCTCAAAGCTTTCGTGAAATGAGAGATGCAGAGCCGGTCTCAGTGCTGTGCGTCCGAGGTTTCGGTTCACCTCGTTTTTGGATTAGCGGAATGGACGAACCTTCTACCACCAGCCCTCAGGCGGACGAGATGAAGCGGGCTTTCCGCGAATTCATCCTGGCTCCGACGTTTCCCTGCGTGGCAGCGAAGGCCGCTATCAACGGAGATCTCTGCCACATGGAGGTGTATGAAGAACTGGCCAGCTTCGAGACCACCGCCGCGCTGGGCCGGGACCTGCTCTCTTTTATCGAAAGCTGCAAGGATTCGCCGAGCAACTACTGCACTTTTGCCGCGATCTTCAAAAAGCCGAGCGACTTGAAAGAGGCGGAGTTCGAAAGCCTGCTCTGGACCCAGCTTCGCAGGCTGAATCGTCAGGACGCGGAACATTTCGCCTGGGATCCATCGGTAAGCCCCGATCCCGACGATCCACACTTTGCGTTCAGCTTCGGGGAGCGGGCGTTCTACATTGTGGGGCTCCACTCGCAAAGTTCACGGGAGGCACGGCGCTTCATCTGGTCCACGCTTGTTTTTAACTTTCACGAACAATTTGAGAGGCTTCGCGAGCAGGGACGCTGGGAGCGGATGCAACAGACGATCCGCGAGCGCGACGAACGGCTTCAGGGGAATATCAATCCGATGATTGCTGACTTCGGTGAAGGCTCGGAAGCCAAACAATACTCGGGACGCGAAGTGGGCGAGGATTGGCACGCACCCTTCAAACCCGCTCCACCGAAATGTCCGTTTCATCCATGACCACGACCGCCTCCGATCAATGTCAGCGCCAGCGTCTCGCCCCTCAAACCGGCACCGCCTTTGAGCTGAACCGCGGGGATCTGCTCCGTGTGATCGATCCGCAGGGTGAACAGGTCTCGGATCTCGTCGCCTTCAATCGGGACGACAAAAGGGAATGGCTCTCCAGCGGCCGGAGCATCGACTACGCAAATACGATCTACCTGACGACCGGTCACATCCTGTACTCCAACCGGAGTAACCCGATGTTTACCCTGTTGCGGGATGATGTGGGCCGGCATGATTTCCTGCTGACGCCGTGCAGTCCGGAGACTTTCTCGATCATCTATAACAACCGCGATCCGCATCCGAGCTGCTTCCACAACCTGCACTCGAACCTGGCGCGGTTTGGCATCCTGCCGGATGAGATCCCGACGACGTTTAACATCTTCATGAATGTGATCGTTCTCCCCTCCGGTGAGCTGAGGATCGATCCGCCACGCTCGCGGCCAGGTGATGTCCTGGAGCTACGCGCGGAGATGGATATGATCGTGGGACTCACCGCGTGCTCTGCGGAGATGTCGAATAACTATACGTTCAAGCCGATTGAGTATGAGGTGGTGAGAGGTATCTAAAGCTAACCTGTGTCAATCGTGAGTGGAGCGTGAGAAGGCCGGAGAGGCTAAGAAGCAACGAGGGAGCAGTAGTTTTGCTATGGAGAGTGGCAGCATAAGGCATGAAGGACGTAAAAGGCGTGATCTGGGTAGGTTTCGTCGCGAATCTTCCTTATTTTCAGGATAGGTCGAACTGCCACGGGCCAGCCTCACTCCCAAACGGTTGAGGAATTGTTTATCTCAGACGCTGTTGAATCCTCAACAGATCGAACTCTCAGCCGCTCTTTTCAGTTCTTCGTGGATGGCTCAGGTTGGGGCCGTAGGACTCACTTGCAGATTTGGAAGGGGAAAGTAAGATCCGCCCAACATCTCAGCCGCAAAGCACGGCAGGTTGTCAGAATTGGCTGAATACCTGTCGGTTTGTGACGGAATTGTATGGTTCCCCCCTCCTCATATTGTTCGGAAAGTGTGCGCCTCGAAGCACTCTATCGCTACGAGATTCTTGATACCCCAAGCGAGGATGACTTCGATAACATCACACGGTTGGCGTCACACATTTGTGGGACTCCTATCGCTGCGATCAATCTGATCGATCGCGATCGTCAATGGTTTAAGTCGGAGATCGGGCTCGGGATTCGCGAAACGCCGCTCGATGTTTCCAGCTGCAAACACCTGATCTTACAAAAGGGACTCTTTCTAGTACCTGACACGACTCTCGATCCCCGCTTCCAAAACAACCCGCTTTTTGCTGAACGGCCAGACCTGCATTTTTATGCCGGTGCTTTGCTAGAATCGCGGGATGGCCTGCCGATTGGAACTCTTTGTGTCCTCGACTATTGCTCCAGGGATCTTTCGGAGGTCGAAAGACATTCTCTTTTGACCTTGGCGCGACAGGTGATGGCAACGCTCGAACTGCGCCTGTCCTTGCGACGATCGTGCAGGATACACGAATGCACTGGTGGTGCGTCCTTCAAACTTGATTACAACCTTAGTTTAAC
>CBINJX010000480.1:0-4815 GCA_966251085.1 uncultured Verrucomicrobiales bacterium | reverse complement strand
ATGCCGAATGGGTTGGGCGGCACCGTTCCATATCCGGATCCTCTGCCCTCCTGGTACACCCTCGAGCGTTTCTGCAACTCGCTGCGCCCTCATTTCAAAAATGTCGAGGTGATCGATTATCCCTACGACCCGGCACGGAACCGGCGCATTCTAGTCCGGGCCAATGACCGAGTAGCATCCTGAGATGAGTGCCGGCTCCCCGCATCGCTCCTTTCTCGTCACGAGCATCGGTGCGTACGCCGATTCCGGGATCGGGACGGGCGGTTTCGTTTGTGTGCACGACGGCAAGGCCGTCACGATCGACAAGATCGACAGCACCGGTCTCTGTGTGGATGGCGAGACCGTTTACCGGTTCGCTCGCGGACTGAAGTCGATCGTCGGTTACGACCGAGACGGGATTTCCTATCGGCTCAAGGTCGGGCAGGAAGAAGGCTTCGATGTGCACGACATCCTGCTGTACGACGGGAAGTTCCTCTGCGTGGCGACCGGCACCAATGAGATCCTGTGGATCGATCCGCTGGGCAACGTCGTGCGTCGCTGGCAGGCGGATGGCAAAGGGGATGCCTGGCACTTGAACTGTGTCTGGAAAGAAGGCGAGCGCCTTTATTTCTCTGCCTTTGGCCGCTTCCCGGCGCACCGCGATTGGGTCGGCAAATGCCGCGGCCTCGGTTTCATCTTCGATCTCGAAACCGGTGAGGCCGTGGTGAAAGGGCTCAGCGGGCCGCATAATCCGAGGCTGATCGACGGCCAGTGGGTGGTGTGCGATTCGCATGCGTCCTCGCTCGAGCTGCGGGACCAGAACGGTGTCGCCAAGACCATTCAGCTCGGCGGATTCACCCGCGGGCTGGCCTTCGATGACGACTACTTCTACGTCGGCGAAAGCGCCAATCGGAAGGCGGAGAAGCCCGCCGAGACTTCCGCCATTGCCGTGGTCGATCGCCGGACCCACGAAGTCGTCGAGCGTATCGTCATTCCCTTTCCCGAGATTTACGAGGTCATCACGATCTCGCCCGACTTCGCGGAGCGCATCGTCTCCGATCTCCCGCGCTTCCAGATCGATTCCTCCGCGGAGCGCATTCGTCTGCTGGAAGAACAGGTGGAACTCGGCGTACGCGAGGCGGCCGTCTGGCGGCAGCGTGTGGAAAATCTGCGGGTGCCCGAGGCAATCTGGAGCCGGATGGTGAACGTCAAACGGCGGCTGGTCGGATGAGGAGAACGGTCCTTGTTACCGGCGTCGCTGGATTTCTAGGCCGAGCCGTCGCGCGGGAATTCGCGCGCGGAGGCTGGCATGTGCTCGGCGTGGACGATTCCGCACCGGAGAATGCCTCGTTGCCTGCTGGGGCAAGTTATCACCGGTCCCGCTTGCCGGATGCCTCGCTTGCTGACGTGGTGAAGGAACACGCACCGCAAGCCTGTGTCCACTGTGCCGGACGCGCCTCGGTCCCGCTCTCGCTGAAAGATCCCGCCGCGGATTTCAGCGGGAACACCGCCCTTACCTTCGAGCTTCTCGACACGCTCCGGAAACACGCGCCGAGCTGCCGCTTCCTCTTTCTTTCCAGCGCAGCGGTGTACGGGAATCCCGCGACACTGCCGATCAGCGAGACGCATTCGACCGCGCCGCTTTCGCCCTACGGGTATCACAAGCTCCAGAGCGAACTGCTCTGCGAGGAGTTTGCCCGGATCTACGGCGTGCCCACGGCCTCGGTGCGAATCTTCTCGGCTTATGGACCGGGGCTGCGCCGGCAGGTGATCTGGGATATCTGCACCAAGCTGCTCAACGGCGGAGGCGACCTGAAACTTTACGGCACCGGCCGGGAGAGCCGGGATTTCATCCACGCGGCGGATGTGGCTAGAGCGCTGATGCTTCTCGCCGAGAAGGCTCCGTGTGAAGGCGAGCGGTACAACCTGGCGTCCGGTCAGGAGGTCACCATTGCGGAGTTATTCGATAGGCTCGCCAAGGCACTCGGTTGTGCGGCCCAGCCGATCTTCGGCGGTGAAGTAAGAGCAGGGGATCCGCTCAACTGGCGGGCGGATATCAGCCGACTTCAGATGCTCGGCTTTCAGCCCACCGTATCACTCGACCAAGGGCTGCGCGGTGTCGCTGCATGGGCTTCGGCAGAGCTTCTGAGAGCATAGACGCTCTCGGTCCGTTATGTTGCGGTTCTCTTCCCAGTATGTCGCTCCGCTTCACGGGGCGCGCCTTGGAGTGCGGTGGCAAGTGCGGGCGAAGGCGGGACGCGACACCGCTTTGCCGGGGGAAAGGTGGTGGGGAGCGGGAGGCAGAGAACCGCGACTCAAAGAAAAGCGCGGCTACAAGGTCACGCGCCGCTCAGCCCACCGCTCACGTACGGCGTTCCCGCACTCCCAGATCCAGATGCTCTCTGCGCAGGTACACCGCCCAGCCTCCAAGGCGGTGTCGCGCCCCCGCCTTCGCCCACGGGACTTGCCACCGCACTCCAAGGTTTCGCCCCGTGCATCGACGATTGAGAGCTTCCGGTCGCAAGTCGCTTGCTCTCATCTTCCAACTGAATGAACAGTCCTCGACACATCGGACTCATGGCACTTGGCGGAGCCGGCTGGATGGGCGGCGCCGAGTATATCCGCAATCTCTCAAAAGCAATCCGTAGAGCGGACCCGCAGGTCAAGGTCTCGATCATCTGTCGGCGGGAAGAAGCGGCGACGTGGAGTGAGGTCGGCCCCGTGGTGACACTCCCCGGCTGGCCCACGCGCTGGCAATTCACCCGAAAGCTCGGACTCGGAAACCGCTTCCTTGCAAGCGCCATGCGCAAAGCGGGAATCGAGTTCGTTTATCCGCTCACCTACGACAACGAGTACACCTTCGGCATCACCCTGCCGCTGGGCACCGCGCTCCCTGCCGGGAGCTGGGCGGGATGGGTGCCGGATTTCCAGCATCGTTATCTGCCGCAGCTTTTCACGCCGGAAGACATCGCCCACCGCGACCGCCAGATCGCGCTCCTGGTGGAGGATGCTCCAAAGGTCGTCCTCAGCAGTGAACACGCCGCGCAGGATTTCCGCCGGTTCTACCCCGCCCAGGCGCACAAGGCGCACGTGCTGACGTTTGCGACATTCCCGCAGCCGGATTGGAAAGAGCCGTACAATGATGCCGAACTGGAGCAACTGCCGCAGCGGTTCTTCGTCGTCTGCAACCAATTCTGGCAGCACAAGAACCACCTCGTCGTCTTCCGTGCACTGGAGCTGCTCCGGGCACGTGGCATTGCGCCGGTGGTCATCTGCACGGGCGAGCTGAAGGATTACCGGAATGCGGAGTATGCGCGCACCATCAAGGAAACCGTCGCGCCGTTTCAGCAGGACGGACAGGTGCGGATTCTCGGCCTCGTCCCGCGGCGCCGCCAGATCGAGCTGCTGCGGCGGGCGATTGCTGTGATTCAGCCGTCGCTTTTTGAAGGGTGGAGCACGGTGGTGGAAGACACCCGTGTGCTCGGGCGTCCCAGCTTGCTTTCCGATTTTCCCGTGCACCGGGAGCAGAACCCGCCGGGAGCGCGGTTCTTCCCGCCGGAGTCGCCGGAAACCCTGGCTGATCTCATGGCAGAGATGTGGGAGACTACGACCGCAGGACCGGATCTCGCCTCGGAAGCGGCCGCGCGGGATCGTGCAGAGGAGCGGATTGTGGAGGTTGGGCGGACGTTCCTTTCAATCGTAGGAGCTTGAGGGGCCGGGCACCCAGTGCCTCGCCCACTGCTCTCTTTCCTCCTGCTCGTAGGGCTATCACCCCGTTCCCGCATCCGATGAGTTAGATCACGCTACATCACTCGCTCTATTGTGCGCGGGCCCTAGGCTCTCACCTGAACCGCTATGAATATCGAATGGCTGGAACCGCGCATTGCCCCGGCGGTTGTCATCGTCAACGCCACGACAGCCACCTACACGGATGTGGATGGCGACAAGGTAACGATCAAAGTTTCGAAGGGCACGCTGACCCTGGCGAACTTCGTCACTGCCGCAGCTGGAGTTGGGGAGCAATTGCAGCTGATCGATTTCAGCGGCGGAGGTTTCGACAATGCAAATCTGACCGTCAAAGTGGTACGGGCGGCAAGCGGCGATGGACTTGTCCATGTGGGCGCAATTAATTCAACCGGTCACGACCTCGGTAAGGTGGTCATCGCAGGCGACTTGGGGCAGATCGATGCTGGCGATGGCGATTCCGAGGTGGGGCTCAGGCGTCTGAAGGTAAACTCGCTCGGCGAATACGGCCTGGCCACACAGGCTCCCGGTGGCAGTCTCGAGAGTCAAATCGACGGGAGGGTTGGGGCGCTGCAAGTCACAGGAAACATACGCGAAGCTTTGTTTAGCGTGACTGGCAGTGAAACGGCTCGCATCGGCTCCGTCAGGATTGGAGGCTCATTGATTGGTGGATCAGGCATGTTTAGCGGTATGCTTTTTGCCGAGGCGGGTTTCGGTCCTGTTGTTATTGAAGGAGATGTGATCGGCGGCATTGGGGCGTTCTCCGGAAGTATTGCGAAGCGGAGCTTGGCGACATCAGGCAATATCACTTCCATCAGGATCGAAGGATCACTCTTGGGAGGTGCCGGTACGTCAAGTGGTCAGGTGACGGCATTTGGTAATATCGGCTCAGTCTGGATCGGTGGAGATGTGGTGGGCGGAACGGGAGCGGACTCGGGGAACGTCTTTGGAATCAACATTGGCCCGATTACCGTGGGTGGCTCTCTGCTCGGCAATGCGGAAGGGAGTGGCTCGATCTCGGCCGTGCAGCTCGGCGCCGTGAAGATCGCCCACAATGTCAAAGGGGTAGCGGGGGAAAACTCCGGCAGCATC
>CBINJX010000479.1:0-4820 GCA_966251085.1 uncultured Verrucomicrobiales bacterium | reverse complement strand
TCTCCTCCTGAACTCCCTGTGTGCTCTCTTCGGAAATCGTACTGCCGTTTTTAGGATAAAAACAAAAAGGGCGCGGAGCATCACAGCTCCGCGCCCTTGTTGAGACAATTCGCTCCGCTTACCCCCTACTCGCGCTCCTCACGGTCCCGGTTTCGCCGCTGCTCTCCCCTTTCATTCTGATTGCGGCGCTCACCTTTCCGCTCCACTCGCTCCGGACGCCCGGGACGGTTCACCTCCACCTGCCTCCGCTGCTCTACCCGAGGTCCGCGGAGATCGAGCCGGGCCTGCTGATATTGCGGCTGCTGCCGGAAAGGTTGCGTGCGCTGCTGTACGCGCAGCCGATCCACGTTGCGGTCACGCCGGTCATCTCTGCGGTCTTCGATGCGCTCACGCCGGTCGTCCCGACGGTCACGGATGCGATCGTAGCGATCATCCCGGCGATCCCGTCGCTCATCCCAGTCGCGGCGGTCACGACGATCCCGCTCGACATGGCGGTGACGGTCCTGCCGATAAGTGACCGGCCGGTTATATACGACATAGGTTCCTCCCCGGGAATAGTAGTAGCGTCCGCCGCGGAGGTAGAGCTGACCGTATGTCCGGGAGTAAGGGCGGCTGGAGACGTAATAGAAATCGTCACCGTACGTAGCAGGCCCACGGTCATAGACCACAGTCCGTTCACGGTAGGCGACTTCGTCGCAGCCAGTGAGGAAAAGCGCGCTGGCGGCTATCGGCAGGAGGCAGAGGAGTTTGCGCATACAGGTTGAATTGCAGAATTCGTTTTCTTTGGCAGCAAGCAAGCAAGAGGGAGGCCTGATGCCTGCCCAACAAACAGCATGCTGCTATGCCAAGGGATTCGGGCGGATACGTCCCACCGGTTGCGAGATCCGGAGCCCTTTGGAAAGTGCCAGGTGCCAGGAGAGAGTGCCAAGCGACCTTCTCTGAAAGTGAATAGTTGAGAGTATCGAATTGAGAGCCGCGTGCTGGCGGATCAGAGCGGATGAGCGGCGCGAAGCTGGGGCTGTTTACTGACTTCTGAGCTCGACTTTGGCCAAATCCGGGCGCGCTCCACGCAAGGATAACCGGGAGAAGCGGGCATTTCTTGCATGTTCACCGGCGGCCACGATGTTGAAAAAAGCAAGCTCGACTAGATCCGGCATCTGCCTTGTACCTCGCAGAGGCTCCGTCCCGAAGCCCAGGGTTGTCCCGCGAATGCGGGAAGCTACCCTGGGTGGAAACAAGCAAGCGAATCTACCCCGAAGGGGTTGCGTCCTTCTCACACGCGCTCCCTCTCGATGGGGATGTCTCCCGGGACACAACCCCGTTGGGGTTGGCACGCCTTTTTATCTGCTCCCCAGGGTAGCTCGTCCCTCGCAACCCTGGGCTTTGGGACGTAATCCCTTCGGGATAGAAGGCCAAATTGGCGGATGTAAAAATGGCCAAAGTCGAGCTGAGCACTGAGCACTGAGCACTTTCTCCCCGTGTTCACGCGCTCCGCTCCCGCTGCCCCCTCTCCGTTGCACCGGAAACTTCAGCGCGCGCTTGCAGCCAAGCCCGTTACAGTCCCCCTTTTCGCCCCATGCAATCCACTGGCGCTCACACCATCCGCCCCGCAACGGAAGAGGATATCTCTACGATCTTCCACTTCATCCAGTCTCTGGCCGAGTACGAAAAGCTCTCCCATGAGATCGTCGCCACACCGGAGACGCTGCGGGAGCACCTCTTCCGTGAACCGCGGCGTGCCGAGGTGTTGTTCGCCTGTGAGAACGGAGTACCGGTCGGATTCGCCCTCTACTTCTATAACTTCTCCACCTTCCTTGCAAAACCCGGCCTGTACGTGGAGGACCTCTTTGTACTCCCAGAACACCGCGGCAAAGGACTCGGACGCGCCCTGATGATCGCTCTGGCCCGCCTTGCGGTCGAGCGTGGTTGCGGGCGTTTTGAATGGACCGTCCTCGATTGGAACCAGCCATCGATCGATTTTTATCGCTCGCTGGGAGCCGAGGCCAAATCGGAGTGGATTATCCAGCGGGTAACAGGCCCCGCCCTGCGGGAACTTGCTGCACGGGAACTATTTCCTTAGCGAGCGAAGATTCCGGCAGCCGCCCCCACAATCAGAATCACTGCAATTCATTGTAAATACCATAATCTTGGCCTGCCTTATGCTTAGGACGGAATTCCTATGGTATTAACAATCCCATCCTCTCTCTGGAAGGGTCTTCAGGTCTCGGCCGCTCTCACCGCAGCGGCCCTGATCGGACTGACTCCCTCCGGTGCATCCGCCAAGATGCCGAACATCAAGCGGCAATCTGATGTAACCATTTCATTCGAACTCGCTCCGCCGATCGAAAATCCGTCCACCGCAAGTGGCTTCGCAAAGATCGAGATCGAGGAAGAGCGCAAGAGCTCCAAGACCGAGTTTGAAGTGGAAGTGGCAGGACTGCAGCCTGGCACATACTCCGTGGATGCGACTTTGGCCGATGCGAGCACGATCAATCTCGGTGAGATCGTGATTGAGGCACCGGTGACGGATCCAACCGCGCCCACGACTGGGACGGATGACTCCACCGGAACTACCGAAGTGGAGGTTGAGGTGGAAGGCGAAGGTGAACTCTCCGGTCTTCTCGACGCCAGCGTGGATGCGACTGCAATCACCAGCATCTCTGTGACCACCGTCCCTGCGGACGTGACGACTGCTCCAGTAGTCGTTCTCACCGGCGCTGCGGAACTCGATGTCCTTAATCTCAACTATTTCGCCAACGTGCGAGTCACTGCACCGCCGGCTTCCCCTCTGACAACCACCCCCTCTCCGACGGATGAGCCGGAAACTGAGGTCGGCCCTGGTAAAGGTAAAGGTAAGGGCAAGGGCAAATCAAAAGGACCGAAAGGACCGAAAGTGAAGAAGGTCCATGGCCATGCACTCGTCCAGGCCAAGATCGTCAATGGCGTTGCAAAGAAAACCTTCTTCCAGTTCATCGGCTTCGGCGCTCCTTCATCCGCCGAACTAAACGTTGTTGTAAACGGTGTAGTCATCGACACCGTGACCAGCAGCAAGCAGGGTCGTGTGAAGTTCCGCGAGCGTGATCTCGTGGGAGAGATCGACTATGCTACGCTGGATCTTGTCACGATCACCACGATTGACGGCACTCCGGTGATGCAGGCGGATTTCAACCGCTAACATCGAACGACATTTCTAAGCTAAAGGGCGCGACTATCAGGTCGCGCCCTTTTGCAAAATGTCCAACTCAGGAAACATAGCGAATTACCCTCGAGGAGCCGCCCAAAGCCCTGATTTCCTTCAGCATTAGCTGTTTGTTGCGAATTTGAAAAAGTACGTTGACATACATCATATGCTAGCCGAGATACTGTGCGCGGCTGAAGGACCGGATTCAAGGTTTCGAAGGTTCCGCATCACCTAGTTAACCATCATGAAACGTACTCTCATTACCACCCTGCTCGCTCTCGGCCTCGTCTCGACCGCGGCTGTTGCTGACGTTGTCGTTTACAGCGGCAAGACCGGCGCTAAGACGATCGCAGGCGGAGATTCCGCTAATTTCGTTGTCAGCACCTATCTCGTGATCGATCTGGAGACCAACCAGAGCAAGAGCATCCAGTACTTCAAGTTTGGCCCGATCAAACAGTACGAGGTGCTTCCTGCAGTTCAACTGGATCTGACACAGGCACCTGACAAGAAGAACAAGACGAGCACCGCTTTCACCTACAACACACCGGCAACTCCCGTCGGTGATTTCGAGGTTCTCGAGTCTGGCATCCTCCTCGGCAGCGATGCGAAGAAGGCCGTGGTCATCAAGACAGGCAGCGAAGGTGTTTCGCTTCCGACCAGCCTCAAGGGTACCGGATTCCGGACGAAGACAGCCACGACCGGCGAGGAGATCAAGGACAATGAGATCTCGACGGTATCTTCCGTCCTCAAGCTGGATCTGAAGCAGACCAAGGCTGCTAACGACGCGACAGACGAAGAAGGAAATCCGGCTCCGAAGACCCTCGACCAGACCGTCGAGGCGCTTGCAGCAGCTCTCGAGGCTAAGAAGTACGAGAATCTGAATCTGGTCGACTAACCTCCCGTTCAGATAAGCTCTTCCAAGCCACGGTTCCGCACGGGACCGTGGCTTTTCTTTTACCCTGCGAGTGAGGCATTCACGCCCCCCTTGGGCAGCAAAACTCTTTAGTTTAGGAAGGCATGACAACCTGCAGCTGACTCCTCTGTTATCCCGGCAGGGATACCTGGAAAGTAGCCGGGGGTAACACCCCCGGACCCGCCAGAAAGAACGATGCACCCCGGAGCGGGTGCCGGAAACGAGGATATGGTGAGCCACCATTCCGGCTCCCCTGCCGGGGAGCTGTCCTTTTGATTGTCCGCTCCGGGGGTGTTACCCCCGGCTACTTTCCGGCTATCCCTCCGGGATATAAAACCAGGTGCACTTAACTGAATGAATGGCGTTGCCCCTTGGGCAGACGGTTGCCAACTTCCCCGTCCTCCGCTAGAGCAACCCGCACATGTTCTTCCTCACGCCGCGCTACATCAAACACGGCCGTCAATTTGTAAAGGACGCCAGCAAGCTGCTCGCCTACAAGCGTGACCTCGTAAGCCCCGAGGTGGTCGCGGAAGTCGAGGAACACATCGCAGCGCTGGAACGCGCAATCGCAGCCAGAGACAAAGAGGCAGTCGAGGCCGAGGCGGTGAAGCTGGATCAGGTTTGCGGAAAGCTGACCAAACCTGTGCACGATGCCGCGTGGAGGGAGAACGTGGAGGTATTCCTGGTAGCAATCGTCATCGCGCTCGGTGTACGCACCTATTTTCT
>CBINJX010000478.1:0-4829 GCA_966251085.1 uncultured Verrucomicrobiales bacterium | reverse complement strand
TGCTCAGGTAATCATCACGCAAAGAGCTGCGAGTGCGCGTGCTCGGTAATGGCTACCGCCACCGGATGTTTCACCCGGCGCTCGGCTGTGATCGCATAAAAGTCACTCGTGCAGTCCTTCGCCTCCGCGATCACCTTCAGGCCAAAGTTCTTCATTGTTTCGCCTGCCGCGGCGGAGTGAACCGCCGTAAAGCCGAGCGCCCCCGAGGCGGCTACTTCCATGAGCGAGGCATCCTCAAATTCACCGACAACCCGCGGCCGGATATCATGCGCATTGAACCATGTCTCCAATGCAGTGCGCATGCCCATATTGGAAGTCGGCAGCAGGGCAGGCGCCTGATGCAGCGAACGAGGGAAGTTGCGGCGGAGCTTTGTCGCCAGCGCAGGGGCAGCGCAGAACGTAACAGTTGAGTGTCCGAGAGGATGATTGAAGGTTTTTGTCTTCAGGACACTCGAGACCGGCTCATCAGCCAGCACGATATCGAGCCGGTGCGACTGCAATTGATTCACCAAGGGGCCGATCTCGGCCTGCCGGCAGATGACATGGACAGGGCTTGGAAATTGGAATGCAGGCTTGAGCATCTCGAAAGCGATCAACTTTGGCAGTGAATCGGTCATGCCCACGTTCAGCCGTAACGCCCGATCACTCGGGCGCTGCTTCACCGCATTCATCAGCTCACGGCCGGTGGAAAAGATCTCGTCGGCATAGGTGAGCACCACGTGCCCCATCTCGGTGAGCACCAGGTTGCGTCCACTGCGCCGGAACAGCTTCTCGCCTACAGCCTCCTCCAGCAGCCGGAGTTGTGCACTGACCGATGGCTGCGACACGTGCAGCTCCTCGGCGGCTTTTCGCACGCCCCCTCTCCTGGCGACAGTCCAGAAGTATCGAAGATGATGATAATTGAGCCATTCCATTCCCGAAGGTCGTATAATTTTACTCTATCATTCTAATCGATAAGAAGTCTTAGTCGATCTGTTCCAGGGGAGTAAAGTAAGGCATCACCAATCAGGCAACCGGACAGGCCATGAGCGTTTCACTTTCACGATCCAGCCCCCTTTTCAGGGCTCCCACGGGTTTAAACAACCCAGCGGAGCCCTGGGGCGCGTAGTCTGTAGTTTGCTCACACCGACTGTTCGGCAGCATCGACCGCGGTCCAGCCCACTGAACAGCCACAGAAAGTCAGATCAAGTGGTTCACCTGAACTCGCGCGGTTCCGCCCAAAGGGGATTTTTCATTCACCTTACCCAACATCATCACCTTCAGCCCAGCCCATACGTCCACTCACGCCACAGTGATTCCCCTTACGAATAGAACCGAGTCTTCAATGACCGCGCCTGCTTTTCCTGAATTCTACCACATCCCCCCACGCCAGAATGCCACCTTTACCAGCCCCCCGATCCGCCACAACCCGTGCAGCCAGAACGATGTGCAACTGGCAATCGCTGATCTACACAGATCCATTTGCCGTACCGCGATTCGTCGATTCGTCTCCGCCGCACGTCGCGCATTACCCCGCAACGTGATCTGCGAGACCTATGCCGCGATTTATCGCAGCCTGCGAAGGCTTATCGCACAACTCGCTCGACTCGCACGGGGACGACGGCTTTCACGAAACTACCAGCATGCCACGGTTCAAAGTCCCGTGCTCTGCGCCTCTGGGCTACACACCTGATCGAATCCGCTGGTTACTATTGATCTGCATTGAACAACTCTCATCCCGGACTCCCGGGCAAAATCTCCCCATCGTATATCAAGGTCGTCCGGCAACGGTAAGTTGCTGATGCACCGGCAATCATAGCGGCGGCATGCCGCTACCCAACAAACAACCAAAAGGAGGATGAACCATGTATTCCAACGAAGCCCTGTATACCACACTGACTTGGGCTCAGCTCGTAATAGGACTGATTATCGGGCTGATTCCTGTTGCTGCGACGATGGTCATCAAGTGGACTCTCGAACGACGAAACCGGACGGAAGCTGACGTTTCCCGGTCCCCTGCTCGAACCGTCGGAATGCTCGATTGGCGTGTGAATCCACCGTCCGAAGTGACAACCATTCTGCGAGGGGCCTATTACATCCTCCGGGTGTTGCTTGCGAGCGAAACGCCAGTCTTCTTTTGCTCGATTCTCCAGGCCGTGCACCACGCTCAGAGAAAGTCGAAGGATAGAGAAATGCTGTCGGGGCGCACTGTTCGCACCGTACTCGACCGGTTGCTCTCACACGGCAACATCCAACTTTCCGAGGACGGTTTCTCGATCAAAGATAGCGGGGTAAAGTTATACAGCCGCATCGTGAAGATCGGTGACAGACAGGCTCGAAGGGTTAAAACCGCTGTCCCATACAGTTCATCCGGGGTGCGAATACACGGAGGAGTACACACTACTTCCACAACGTCGGCACACGCCATCCGAGCCAAGGCGCTCACACACGCTTGAGCTACAATTGTGCTTGAGGGGCACGGAGCAGGAGTTCCGTCGCCATACTTTCCCCTGACATTACGCATCCCGCAATGTCAGGGCGCCCTCGTGCGCCTCACCTGAATAGCCACTATGAAACTTCTACTCATCAGCAACCTGAATGGTAATCGCCGTCCGTACGAGTTCCTCGTCGCGCAAGCAGAGCAGTTCGACGCCATGTTGTGGGTTGGAAACCTGACCAACTTGCATTCGGGAGATCTCGTCACACAACAGGCGTTGGTCGAGGAGTCATGCGGTGCGATTCAGGCGAAGGGCTGTCGTGTTCTGGCATGCGGAGGCGAGCAGGACCGGTGGATCGGCCCCTGGCGTTGGCTCCAGCAACAAGGAACGTTCGTCACGTCGGGCCTGTTTGTCACCACAATGCCCGAGCAAGAGGCGAGACTGCATCAACTGGAAATGCTTCGAGAGGTCGTGAGAAGTGCCGACTCACTCTGGATCGCCCTCAGCAGAGCGCCCATTGTATCTGCCTCGCTGAAGACAGGTACTCCAGAGAGCCCACATTCAGCATCGCGGCCGGGACCTGACATCATCGTCGCTTCTCCCGGAGACCACCCAGTGCACAGAAACACGACGTGGTGCCGGAGGAATGGCCATACTTGGGTCCTGATTCCAGATCGGGACGATCAAGGTGAGTTTCCTGCTCACATTGTTCTGGATACCGCCCGCTATACAGCAGAACGGCACACGTCTACCGGCCGCGAACAACGTGATCTGAGAATTCCACCCAAGGAATGTGCATCCGCGAATGCGGAGCAAACTTTCATCCATAGGATTTCAAAACCGCTTTCAGAAGAATCTAAACATGAAGAATCGCGATATCATAATCACCGCAACGGACTACGCAAAACTGCGGTCCATCGTAGAAGCAGGGGCACTCTTCGGCCGCTCAGGCGGATCACTCCAGGCGCTGAAATGTGAACTGGATCGCGCCCGCATTGTCGCCCCCGCGGATGTGCCTCCGGACGTGATCACCATCAATAGCCGAGCCGAATTGATCGACTTGGAAACCGGAGAGCATATGGATTTTGCCTTGGTGCTGCCGGCCCACGCTAACATCGATGAAGGGAAGATCTCCATTCTCGCGCCCCTGGGGACTGCGATGCTCGGGTATCGGGCCGGGGACGAGTTCCACTGGCCCGTGCCCTTCGGCGTGAGGAAGCTAAAGATCACGCAGGTCCATTTCCAACCGGAGGCAGCTCTCAGCGCTGCTGCATGAGAACCGCGCTGAATCGGTTTTCCTCTCACTCGATGTCATCCTGCCAGAGAGAAGCAGCCAACGAGCGGGGCGCGTGAAGGCGTGGAGAAAATCCAGGACGCCGGGGACGGCGTCGCTCCGGAGGCCGGTCATCCCCGACCGCTCAAAACCCACGATCGGCCGAGACGCGGCTCTCAACTCCCGGCACGAAGAAAAAAGGCTCGGCTTGCAAGCGTCTGCAAGACCGAGCCGATTTCTCTACACACAGCGCTTTCGAGAAACCGTGAGGTCCCTCATGGCGCTACGCCATAAAGCGTGGTCACACCACACCTTGCGCCAGCATTGCGTCGGCAACTTTGACGAAACCAGCAATATTGGCACCCTTGAGGTAATTCACGAAGCCCCCCTCCTCCGTGCCGTATTCGATACAGGCGTGATGGATGTTCTTCATGATGGCATGCAGACGGTTGTCCACCTCACCGCGGCTCCAAGGAAGCCGAAGTGCGTTCTGGCTCATCTCCAAGCCGCTGGTCGCGACACCACCTGCATTGGCCGCTTTACCGGGCGCGTAAAGAATCTTCGCCTTCAGGAACACGTCAACCGCTTCCAGGGTGGACGGCATGTTCGCACCTTCCGCCACGCAGAAGCATCCGTTTCTCACCAGGGTCTCGGCATCGCTTCCGCTAATCTCGTTCTGGGTCGCGCAAGGTAGTGCAATGTCGCACGGGATCGACCAGGGGCTGCTTCCCCCAAAGTATTCGAGTTTGTACTCCTCAGCAAATTCGCTGATCCGGCCACGCTTTACATTCTTGAGGTCCTTGACCCACTCCAGCTGCTCCGCAGTCAATCCATCAGGAATATAGACCGTACCATTCGAGTCGGACAGGGAGATGACCTTCGAGCCAAGTTCGATCGCCTTTTCAGCCGCATACTGGGAGACGTTGCCTGAGCCGGAGATCAGCACGCGCTTTCCTTCGAAGCCTTGATGCTTCTTCTGGAGCATTTCCTGCGCGAAGTACACACAGCCGTAACCGGTAGCTTCGGGCCGGATCAGACTGCCTCCATAAGCAAGTCCCTTACCGGTGAGTACGGACGACGATTCATTCGCGAGACGCTTGTATTGTCCATACATATAGCCGATCTCGCGCGCACCTACC
>CBINJX010000477.1:0-4835 GCA_966251085.1 uncultured Verrucomicrobiales bacterium | reverse complement strand
GCCCGGCAACGGGCGGCGGTTTTTTTTTCTTTGGTGAAAGGAGGATAATAACCCGCGTGCGTGAAAGAGGGGGCGAAACGAATTCGTATAGTGCGTCAACGGACCCGGTAGGGCCCTCGCGCCGCGAGTGCCTTTCTTTAGGTCAGGCGACGTGGAATAGCTTTCCACGCGCCCTCCAGGCGGTCGACGGCGCGACCGCCCTACCGCCGGGGGGCTCGCAGGTCAGTAATTATTTCCCAGCACCGCAACCCGTACCTGTTCGGATTTGCCGGTACGCGGCTTCTCTGAAAGATGAGGGTTGAGAGACGTGTGCCGGCTGATCGCAAAGGTAGAAGTATCGGAGTCCGAACTGATTACTGATTACTGACTCACTGATTACTTTCTTCACCGCCTTCACGCGCCCCGCTCGTTGGATGCTCTCAACTTCAAACTTTTTCCTCGCCACTCGCATGGAACGCGCGGCTTGATGCAAGACGCCGTATGAAGTTCCTCCGCTTCTTATCTGTTTTGTTCCTTCTTTCGGGCGTGCTCGGGGCGAAGGAATTCGAAGCCCACGTTTACCAGTCCCCGGATGGGCAAATTCTGCCTTACCGGTTGCTTACGCCCGATTCCACTGATGGCAAGGTGCCTCTTGTGCTTCTCCTCCACGGGGCAGGGGAACGGGGAAATGATAATCAGGCGCAGCTCAAGCATGGTGCTCCATTATTCCTGAAGAAAGAAGTTCAGGAGAAATTCCCGGCATACGTCCTGGTGCCGCAATGCCCGAAGGACCAGAAATGGGTCGACTGGGATTGGAGCCAGCCATTTACCAAGCAACCGACCGAACCCGCAGCTCCGATGAAGCTCGTCCTCGCGGTGCTGGATACCCTGCTCAAGGAGCATCAGGACATCGATCAGGACCGGATTTACGTCACCGGCATTTCCATGGGCGGTTTCGGCACATGGGATCTGGCTACCCGTTTTCCGGGACGATTCGCTGCCATTGCGCCAATCTGCGGCGGTGGTGATCCGGAGAAGGCCTCATCGCTTGCGAACGTGCCTGTCTGGACGTTTCACGGAAATGCCGATCCGGTTGTCACCGTGGAGCAAACACGGCGCATGGTGGATGCCATCCAGAAATCCGGAGGGCGTCCGCTCTATACTGAGTACGCCAATGTCAATCATGATTCCTGGAGCAATGCCTACAGCGAGCCAATGCTGCTCCCGTGGATGTTTGCCCAGAAGCGCCATCAACCCGTTGCAGAATGGAATCAGGTTGCTGGCCCATTCGATCAGCCTCCGACCAACTTCTTCCCAGCGGAAGGACCTGTGCAGCCGGGAATCTGGTTTCGTGGCCTTTGGAAGCAGCGTCGCGGTGACTGGGCCAAATCAAAACAGGAGGATCAAGGGTCGGTTGTGTTCCTCGGTGATTCCATCACGCAAGGCTGGCAGACGCTGCACAACGATTTCCCGGGTGTAAAATCTGCAAACCGCGGAATCAGTGGTGATACAACCCGAGGCGTCCTCTTCCGGCTCAAGGAAGACGTTATCGATGTGCATCCCCGCGCCGTGGTGCTTCTCATCGGAACAAATGATATCGGACTCGGTGGATCCCCGGAGCAGGTGGCGCAGAACGTCCGCACAATTCTCACTAACCTTCGAAACTCGGATCCGAAGCTCCCGGTGATCGTCTGCCGGGTGATGCCTGCGGATGCCAGCAACAAGCGTCCTGCCGAAAAGATCCAGCGTCTGAATGCCTTAGTGGATCAGGTAGTCGATGTGGACCCGCTCTTCGTCCGTGTGGACACCTATGGGCTTTTTGCGAATGAGCAGGGGAACGCGAAGAAGGAAGAGTTCCCGGATCTCCTCCATCCAAATGCCGCTGGCTATGCTAAGTGGGCGGAAGCGCTCCGGCCGGTTTTTGAAAAGGTCGGTGTGATTACTCGCGTCACCCAGTAAACTGCATCCTCCGCAAACAGCGGAAAAATAACGTCTCAAAACAGGGGATCTCCCATTCGGGGGATCCCCTTTTTGCGTCCTGGTCGGTTTTATTGGAAAAAATAACGAAAAGTACTTGCGAATATCCGTCATCCCGTTACTTTGCCCGCCCACACCAAGCACCGGGTACGGTGCCGAGTGAAAAGCGCGGTTAGCTCAGTGGTAGAGCACTACCTTGACACGGTAGGGGTCACAGGTTCGAACCCTGTACCGCGCACCACCTTTTCCAGTCGGGAAAGGAATCAAAAGGAAATCGAAATCGAAGAGCACTCCTGCTTATACGGATCTATTCTTCAAGATCTTCAATTTCTTTGCTCGGGGAAGAGCTTTGAATTGTCGCTCGGCACGGAGGGCTTCCGCTATGTCTGGGCCGATCACAGAACTCTCCACAAGGTACACCGGCAATCTGGAGCGGGTGTACTTGGCTCCGCGGCCACGCTGGTGTTGCCCCAAGCGCTTCATTACGTCGAGAGCGATCCCGCAGTAGAGGCTGCCATCTGCACACTGCAAAACATAGAGATGCCACACGCGTGCGGACTCAATCTTTGCGAGTTCCTCGGACGCTTTTGAGGCGGAGATTGGTGAGGGATCCGGTTCAGGAGGCATTATTTCGGCTGCGCCAATTCTCTCGATAAGGGCACTGATCGTGTGTCACTGTCTGGAAAATGGCGATACACATTGAGCGCGCAGGAGAGAGGTTTGGTCCATACTCGCAGGCGGAAGTGCGGAAGCATCTCGCCAGTGGTGATCTCAAGCCGAGTGATCTTGCGTGGCAGAGTGGGATGGCGGAATGGACGCTCCTAGCGTCGATGTTTCCCGGAGTCCGGGCGTATGAAGATGCATCGCGCTCATCCGCACCCGGAACAAGACCGCCCCGGCCCGCTAAAAAGTACGGTCGTGTCGTCACCACCTTCCTGGTGATGCTGGCAATCGCGTATGTAATTTCACCTTACTACTCGCTGTGGCGGCTCCATGGTGCGCTCGACTCGGGTGACGAGAAGGGTTTGGAAGCTCGGATTGACTTTGCCTCAGTGCGGGTAGGCTTGAAGAAGGACATGAAGGTGCACATGGAGCGCGCCGTCGCGAAAGGAAATGATAGTTCTTTCGCCGGTCTGTTGGGTTCGATAGCAGGGCAATTGATGGAGGGGATGATCGATTCTGTCGTGACCCCGCGTGGAGTGGCGGGCCTGCTTGGAGAAAACAAAGCGTCCGAAAAGGAACCCCAGGCCACGCCGGCAAAATCTTCCGGTGAGGAACCCGAGATCTCGGATATCGACTACGCGTTCTTTACTTCACCAACTCGGTTCCTCGTTGAGGTGGACAAGGTAAAGGTAAGGATGCGTCTGAGCAGCTCGGGATGGAAAGTAACGCGAGTGGAGATTCCGCCCGAGGTGTTTGAATCCGCGCTGAAGTAGCGTGATTGGGGATGTTTCTCATGTTTGCCGAAGAACTCGGCCTCAATCCCTTCCCGGCCAATCCACGCCTCCCGGAGCGTGTCTCGGTGTGGTAAAACACTCATTTTGAGAAAACCTCCTCTCGTACCTGAAGTAATCGGAGCTGGTTTTTTCGAAGTGGAGACCTCGGTTCACCACTTTTCGGGAAAAATGCTGCCCGGAGGTGATTCAGATCCAAGAGTGGCCCGCGAGCTGCTAATGTATGCTGCTGTTCTGGGGGGAACAGCAGCCCTTCGGTAGCCATTCGGCTCCGAGGGGCTGTATCTTTTAGCAGAGACTTGGAGAACTCGAAGGCAGACACGCAAACCTCTCTACTGATCCGAAACATCTCTTGGACACCAACGGGCTACTCGAAGGCTATCGAATAGCTGGCATAAATCCGTTGGTGTCCACTTTCATTATGGGGAGGGGAACTGAGGCGGTCGTTGATATCTGAGCCTCTGTCGCGTAGCAGGGACGGCGTGAAGCTTCCAAGCCCTCGTGAACAATTGGCCGGATGTGTCTGGCTTCCTCGTATTCTGGCGAAAGCGCGGCTTTTGCGCGAAGGAGGATTATCTGCGGAGTACGCAGAGCGTTTTTGTTATCCTACGGGAGTGGACGGAACCTTTCTGACACATCTCGGTTTGAGCCGTGATGATGTGCTGCACGCTGCGTCGTTGCCGGATCAGGAGATACCTGCATGGCTGCTTACACGCACCACTCCTGAGCGAATTGCCGAGTGGAACCATGTGGCACTGAACCTGGGGCGTCCCGGATATCCCATGGCCGAACGGTTTCCGGTGGCTCTCGCTACGGTTTACAAACACCTCAGCTCACAGGGGCTGACGAGTGTCTTTGAAATATTGGAGGCTGATGAAGCTACCGCGGAGCAGACCGCGCCGGTGGCTGAAATGAAGGGCTAGAACTAGAACGCTAATTCGCATTCCGTCGTTCTGCTTCCGCCGCTGCGGTTTTCTCGGCCAGCAGCCGGTCGAAATGCGAGATGGTCTCCACGTTTGAGAGACGCTCATCGATTTTTCGGATTCGGTCCTCGAGAGCCGATAAATCCAGAGCCGGCTCGTTCTTCTCTTCTTTGGATTTGGATGCCCAAACGGCTGCGGTCGCCAAGGCGGCACCGGCAATCACCACCATGGGAATCAGGATGTTGCGTGAGATTCCAACGAGAGGGATCGAGATTGCGAGCATTCCAGTCGCATACTTCCAGATGATCTCTGTGGCCCGTTTCCTGATGTCGTCTGTTTGTTGCTTTCCAGCGGGGAAGTTAATCATGGTGCCGCTCTTTCTCGTTCTTTGAAGGCCAGTTTAGTCGGACCGAATGCTGCGCGGAAGCGGAATGCTGCAGTGCTCATCCACGCACTGTTGGATGGGGAACCGAATCAGTCTATGGACACCAACGGGCTAATC
>CBINJX010000476.1:0-4850 GCA_966251085.1 uncultured Verrucomicrobiales bacterium | reverse complement strand
TGGCTCTACTCCGGCGCTTCCTGAACTCACTCTCCTTAACTTAATGGCGTTGGGGCGCAGCCCTAGGCTGGGTATAGGGTTGCGCCTGCGGCGCTGTAGATGTGCCTCCTGCTGAAGGCACCGCATTACTCCAAGGTGCGCCCCGTTTCATTACCTCAAATCCGGAACAACGCCCCGAGCCGCCGCCCTAGCGTACGATTGGCAAGCAGGAGGGTGACGCCGAGGAAGACCATCGCCCAGACCCCGAGCGCGGAGGCGACGTAGCGGCCTTCGCCGATGATTTGGAATAGTTCGTAGATCGCTTTGGTGATCGGGTAATGCTGCTGTTTTTGTGCGAGGATAAGGGAGTCGCTGACCTCGAGCATGGCAAAGGAAAATGCGAGCAGCGCGCCGGCTACGAGATTCGCGGAGACTAGGGGAAGGGTAATGCGGCGAAGGACCGTGAGCGGTTTTGCACCGAGGTTCGCGGCGGCTTCCTCGAGTGTCACACTCGTTTGCTGGAGCCCTGCAACGGCGGAGCGAACGATGTACGGGAGACGGCGTACACCATACGCGATGACGAGCAGTAGCGTCGGGTCCTTGCTGGGATTCAGCCACGCAAAGACGCTCCCTTCCTGTGTCATCGAGAGATATCCGAACGCGAGCACGAGTCCAGGGACGGCGAGGGGAAGCATGGCAAGGGCGTCGAGGAGTCCGCGCCCGGGAATGTTGGATCGGGTGACGACGTAGGCGATGCTGATTCCTAGGATCAGGTCGAGCACGGTCGAAAGGCTGGCGTAGCGAAGACTGTTGGCGATCGATGGCACGGCAAGCGGATGACCTAGCGCAGTTTCGTAGTGTTCCAGTGTCCAGCTCGTGGGGAGAACGCTTCGGTACCACTCCTGGGCGAAGGACATGAGAACCACACCTGCATGGGGCATCAGCGCGACGAGCGTCACTCCGGCGAACAGTATCGCGCAGAGAATCCGCCCTCCACGGGCGGGTGTGTGTTCATGGCGGCCGATCGTTGCTTTGCCCGTAGATGCAAATTGTGTGCGGCCAAAGAGAAGTTTGCTGGCTGCATAGAGGAGTGCAGTGCAGACGAGCATCACGACGACCAGCGCAAAAGGGAACGGATTCCCGGCGATCTCCTTGATTCCGTAAAAGATCTGCACGGAGGTCACCCGGCTGTAATCGAAGAGCAGGGGAACGCCCAGTTCAGTGAAAGCGAAGATGAAGACGATCGTTCCCCCCGCAAAAAGCCCGGGCATCAGCAGCGGCAGTGTGATCCGCCGAAACTTCCGCCATCCGGTGCATCCGAGATTCTCCGCAGCCTCTTCCATGGCCGGATCGAGATTCGCGAACGCCGCCGTGAGATTCAGAAAGAGAATCGGATAAAGGTGCAGCGCATTGAGGAGGACGATTCCCCAAAAGCGCCAGCCGCCTAGCCAGTCGATCGTCTCGACACCATTGAGGATACCCACATTCGTCAGAAAAGCATTTAGTGCCCCATACTGACCAAAGATCTGGCGGATTCCGATCGCTCCCACAAATGGCGGAAGGATCATTGGGACCAGAATGAGTCCGGTGAGCAGGCGCTTTCCGGGGAAGGCGTAACGATCGGCCACCCACGCGAGCGGCAGCGCAATTGCGGTCGTCAGAATCGTGCTCGCAACCGCGAGCAGGAATGCGTTTTGCAGTCCCTCGACGTAGATCTCATTGCGGAAAACCTCCGCGAAGAAATCAAAAGTGAACCGTCCGCCTGGATCGACAAATGCGCCGATCACCGTCGCTGTGAGTGGCCAGATGAAGAAACACGCGAAGAACGCGAGGGTGAGGATCGAGATGATCCATGCGGCGGTCTTGGACATCGTCCGCTCATCTAGCGCACCCGCACCGCGAACGTCACGGTGGAAGTTTTAAGTGCCGGGTGCCAAGTGAGAGTGACAAGTGGCACTCCTTGGCGCGTACCCACTGACCTACTGGCCTGCTGACTTCTGAGCACTGAGTACTTCCTCCCCACCTTCAGGCCTCCCACTCGTCGGCTGCGCCTCCGGCGCACCTTCGGAAGCTTTCCACTTCTTCATCGCCTTCTGCACCATCTCATCGAACTTCTGTACCTGGTCTGGATTCAGAATTCCGCGTACCCGCGCGGCGGCTTCCACCAGCGTCTGCTCGACCTCGGGCTGCGTCTTCTGCCGGATCGTGCGCAGCTTGATGCGCGTATCCATGGTGATCTGGTGCAGCATCTCCTGCTGCTCTTTATCGAGCTTCAGATCCTTCTTCAGCCATTTGACTGTGCCATCCGTGATCTTGTCCGGACCGCCCCGGATCAGATCGAGCATCCGTTCATTGATCCCTGCCGCCGTGATGGCGCAGCCGAAGAGAACTCCGAAAAAGAAGATAAGGAAAACGCCCAGGCAGCCTTTGAAACGCTTCATTGAGCTTCTCCTGTCAGATACGTGAGGAGCACCTGTTCCTCGGCTTGGTTCGAGACCTGTGCAAAGATGTACTCCTCAGTCTCCACCCGGGCACTTTCCGTCCGGCTCCAGAGCGTTGCCGCCACGGCGAGCGCTGCGAAGAAGGGGCAAAGCCTCCATGCCCAGCACACGACTGAAGCGAATGGGCTGCTCTCCTCGCGAAGCCGCGCCATCACACGAGTCTCGAATCCCCACTCGGCCCGTGAGGTGTCCGGGGAGTCCTGGCGTGCTGCGGCAAACAGCGCATCGAGGCGATCGTCGGCATTATCGTTCATGGCTGAGGTGCAAAACTTTCTTTAAACTCTGGCGCGCACGGAAGGCGCGTACTTTTACATTACTTTCGCTCCATCCTGTCAGTTCCGCCACTTCGCGGACGCTGCGTTCCTCAAGCTCGCAGAGGGTGAGTATGAGCTGTTCTTCGGGGGAGAGTTGGCGGAGTGCCCATTCAAGAAGTTCACGGGCGCGGCCGGCATTTGCTGCGGCCTCGATACTGCCGTCCTGCAGATCCCACTCGGTGCCATCCAGTGAGACCTGTTCCCGCACCTTCCGCTCCCTGCGGAGAAAATCGTAACAGGCAGAAACGGTGATCCGCGCGAGCCAATGCTCGAAGGGGGCATCTCCACGGAATTTCCCGAGATTCCGAAAGGCTCGGACAAAGACCTCCTGGCAGATGTCATCGAGCTGATGATCATCGCGGGCAAACCGAGTGGCGCTCGCGAAAACCCGCCGTTTGTGCCGCCGGATCAGCTCGGCAAAAGCGCCGTCGTCACCCGCAAGCGTGGCGGTGACGAGCGCTTCATCGGGCGGCGCAACGGACTCCGTCATCGGCGGCGTTTTAGTGATGGCGCAGGGAACGGACAAGTCGGTCCATGTGAGAGTCGGCGCATTCATCACAATGCGACGCCGGTGCGGCAGAAAATCTGGAGGCCCCGAGGGGCGTGGTAAGGGTAGATTCGCACACGTCGTACATTGCGACAGACGTGTGAAGCGTTCGTCCGGTTACAGCGCAGGGAAATTAAAACCTGCCCGAATCGCCTCTCGCTCTGAATCCTTTGCCTAATCTTATTCTTACTCTCCGGAGCCGCCCTCCCCCTGCGTGAGAGTAGGAGTAAGAATCAGATTACGATTAAGAAGCTTTCCTATTCGGATAGACTCTTATTTCCCCAGAGATTGCCGCAACTGATGCAGCGTCACCGCCCCGATCTTCTGCAGACTATCGGGGCTCAGACGATCGAGCGTGTCATCCGCCGTGTGCCAGTAGAGATAATCGAAATCGATAATGTCGATCGTGGGAATGCCCACCCGGTTGAGCGGATAATGATCATCCATGATCGACTGGTTGAAAAAGCTGAAGTGCTTCCGCAGTCCCAAGGCATCGGCGGAGGCGAGGAGATTCCGCGCGACCTCCGGTGGCGAGTCCGGAGGGAGGGTGATCGTCAGATCACTGTCGCCGATCATGTCCCAGAGAATGCCAAACTTGAACTGCTTGGCCCGTCCGCTTTCCAAAAGGCTCTTTGCGTAATGCCGGCTGCCGTAAAGGCCATCGACCTCGGTGAACTGCTGCACCGCCTCTTCACCATCAAAGAAAACGAGTTCGATCTTGGATGCCATCGCCGGATCCAAGGCAAGCACGCGGGCGAGTTCCATCAGGGCGCCGGTACTGGAGCCAGCATCATTTGCCCCGACGAACTGGATCGTGCTGAAGCGCTTCGTGTCAAAGTGCGAGCTGACGATCGCCTTTTGAGTATTCTGCGGAACCGGACGCGAACCATCTGCTGCGAAGCGGCCGATCAGATTCACGAACTTCACCGGTCCACGTGGCGTTTCGTCCGTGAACTCCTGTCGCTCCACGACCCAGCCTTCTTTCTCCAGAGCCTGTGTAATCAGTTCCCGGGCTTTCTCGAGTTCATTTGAACCAGCCGGTCTGGGGCCAATCGCTACCTGCTGGCGGACATGCTCCATTGCACGCTCGCCGGAGAATTCCCTCCAGATTTCCTGTGGCGGCGGAGCTTTGCTGACCGGGAACCGAGGGTTCGCAGGCTGTGCGGGCGCCGGTTTTTCCGCCGTTGCAGCCCCGGGAACAGACGCAAGACCCGGTTGAGCGCTGGCTACAGCGGACGACTCCGCTGCCGGTCGTCTGCAGCCGGAGAGCATGAGTGCCGCTACGAGGGCGAGCTTTAATCCTACGTTCACAGTCCGCAATTCGAGAGTCACGATAGTCTTACTCCTGTTCGAGCCCCAGCATTTGAAGAATCCGCTGCAAATCGTCCTGTCCGTAATACTCGATTTCGATCCGGCCACGCTTATCGGTGTGGTGGAATGAGACGTGGGTGGCAAGATGCTGCTGAAGCCGGTTCTGCAGGTGCTGGATTGCCGGGGCCAGGGAAGGCT
>CBINJX010000475.1:0-4851 GCA_966251085.1 uncultured Verrucomicrobiales bacterium | reverse complement strand
GATTTCTCGTAGGTCTGGTTCTCGATCTGGTGGATCAGCACGTTTTTCGACCAGCCAAACTTCCGTGTCATCCGCAGGTAAAACTCGCGCTGCTGCGGGTCCTCACATTGTTCCAGAACGACAAGGTTATGACTCCACCCAATTTCTCGCACCAATGGTGCGAGTTTTTCGTGGTCGCGGTAAGCATCGAAGAATGCCTTCATCCGCCAGAGGTTGGATGCCGAAAACCCACCGGTACCGGGGAACTCCCGCCGTAGATCCGCCGCCAGTTGCTGGACCACGGCCTTGCCCCACGTTTCGCCCGCCTGCCGCTCGACGATCATCCGGCCAATGTCCCAGTAAAGCCCCACCAGTTCCGTGTTCACCGCCCGCAGCGCTGCGTATTGGGCCGAGCGAACACGCTCCTTCACGGCGGTCAAAAACGTGCTGTAGTCGGAGGGGAGGAGTTTGTCGTGAGATTTGCTCATGGATGAAATGAACAGGGCTCAGCGAGGACACCACCTCGCGCCCCCTCGAACTGGACTGCAGCATCAAGGGTCATCTATTCGCCGGTGTCGGATTCAGTGAAGCTCATTTGCTTCCAAAAAAATCGTCGAGCCGAAGCTTTCCAGAACCTTGTCTTACGGTTGTCCGGCACCGGGCAGGTTGGTCACCGTCAAATCCGCGATCCTGTTTTGCACTTGGGAAGAAAGAGCGAAGGTAGTCACGTTCAAGGCGGCCAGTTTTGCCTTCAATACATTGGTCAATGTGCTCAACTGCTGCTTCGCACGCTGTTCGTCTCGCTGTACCTCATCCTCCAGCCACAGGACCACGGTTACATTCGCACTTGGCTCCAAGGCTGACGCCAGAGTTTTTGCATCGAATTCATCGACAGCCTTGCGGGCTGCGCCGAGAACGCCCGCGATCGTGTCGCGCGCCTTCAATGCAACCTCGACGGCGACCTCCCCTTCTTTGAGATGCGGTTTATTTGCGATGCGATGTCCTCGAAAATCCTTGGCTTCGAGAAGAAGCAGACCGGCGGAATCGTGCAGCGCCACGACATCCATCGCGCGGGTGGATTGCGTGACACCCTCGATATCCCCTTTGAGGCGCTCCATGCCTTCACGGTAGAACTTCGTATCGTCGTATTTGAACGCAACCGTCCAGGATTCGCCAAATTCGAATCGCTGCTTTTCAACATCGAGAGGCGTGGGCATCGGATCAGCCGGGATTCTGGCTCTTTTCGAACAGGCTTCCCTCGTAGTCATAGAGCGCCGCGTACTCTTCGAGGATCGGATTGCTGGCGAGATCGGCGAGCCTGCCGCCGCTACTGACCGTCACCCCTTTCTCATCCGAGCCCCGTCGCGCCAACCCGAAGAACTTTACCTGGCAGCGCTGATCTTCCGGAATCTGGCTGGAATACTCCGACGCGAGCGAAAGCCGGGTGGTGAGCAGATAGTCATGGCTGGCGACAAAGATTTGGATCCCTTGATGCGCAAGGCGTAAAAGCGTCTCCGAAAGCTGCACGATCATCCTGGGATTGAGATTCGCTTCGGGCTCATCCCAGAACAGGAAGCCGTTTTTCGTTAGGGTGCCATTGACGATCAACTGAGCCAGCGCCGCCAGCTTCCTCCAACCCTCCGAAACGAGATGGGCCTCGATACTCCCATCCGTGCCGGTGATGTAAAACCTTCCACCCTCCAAGCTCACCTTTCCTCGAATCTCTTCCTCGAGAGGCTTCACCAGAACATCCAAAACGCTGCTGCGAGGGCCGCGAAGCTGACTGGCGCCCAGAGCCACGCAGATGTCGTAAAACGTCTCATCGAAGGAAAGCTCGCGCTTTTGGTAGGCAGCGATGAATCCCTCATAGAGAGCCAGGACTTCCCGCGAGGGCAGAAATGCCGCCTCCTGTAGTTCGCCCACGTCGCTCCTGGCTTCACTGATTCTGTCGAGAGAACTCAGTTTGAAGCTGCATCTTTTCCCATTGCTGAAGCTGGCGGCAATCTCCGCACTGGCACGCCCAGGGCCACGCTGAACGAGACGGCCAATCCGGTCATCATCGGGCCGGAAAACTCCAGCGAGCTTCCTTGCCAGGCGGTATTCGAGTTTCTCGGATTCAAGCACACTACCGCTGCTTGGAGACCGGCCGCATTCCTTGACAAGGGCATAGAGCAACTTGAGGAGATGCGATTTTCCACAGCCGTTTCTGCCAATGAAGATGTTGATCCCGGGTGAAAACTCCATCGGTTCATCCGAGAACAGACCGAACTTCTTGATCGAAGCCGACTTCAGAATCGCACGTTCCTCGGGTTCGCTACTCGGTGGAATTTTCGTCATGGCGCAGTGGCTCCTTGGTACGTTGCACGATTCAACACAGCTTGCCGTTCTCGAGTAGAGTGGAAAGTGCGGTTCTAACCTGTAGCGAACTCTCCAGCCACGCGCCCAACGCTTCCGGCAACACCGTCGTCGCCGTCTCGGTCGAGGCATCAGTTTGCGCCTGCGTCTCCCCGCTAACATAAAGCGGGATGCTCAGATTCCCGTCCTTCGCCCGGATTTCCTCGATCGGCACGACGCACGTGAAGCCAGGCTCATCTTTGAAATCCTGATAGGCGCGGACGACGCGCTGGATATGCTCGTCGGTGAGGAAGCTCTGGGCGCGTTCGCGGGTGACTTCATTCACCGCATTGATGAAGAGAATTTTTCCGCGCCGCGCTTTGGGCTTCTGTGTCCGGCACACTACGACACATGCCTCCATGGGAGAGTTGTAAAAGAGGTTTGGGCCGAGGCCGAGCACGCACTCGATCAGGTCGGCCTCGATGAGCTTGCGGCGCATTTCCGACTCCTCCTGGCGGAAGAGAACGCCATGCGGCCAGAGGACGGCGCAGCGGCCGGTCTTCGGCTTGAGGCTTTGGAGGATGTGCTGCTGGAAGGCGTAATCGGCGCGGCCCTGCGGCGGGGTGCCGTAAAGATTGCGCCCCCACGGATCGGAAGCGAACGCTTCGCGATCCCACTGCTTGATGGAATACGGCGGATTCGCAAGCACCACGTCGAACTGCATCAGCCGATCGTTCTCCACCAGCTTCGGCTCGGAGAGCGTATCCCCGCGCTCGATACGGAAATCCTCGATGCCATGGAGGAAACAATTCATCCGCGCAATGGAGGAGGTCATCAGATTCCGCTCCTGACCGTACAGTCGCACATTGCGCCATTCCTTCCCCTGACGCCGCAGGTGGGCGACACACGAGAGGAGCATACCACCTGAACCACAGGTCGGATCATAGACGGATTCGCCCGGCTGCACGTCGAGCAACTCGGTCATCAGATGGACGACGGTGCGGTTGGTGTAAAACTCGGCGGCCGTGTGGCCGGAGTCATCCGCGAACTTCTTGATGAGGTACTCGTAACCCTGCCCCAATTCATCCTCTGGCAGATTGGCCACCGTCAGTTCCAGCGACGAGAAATGCTCGATCAGATCGCGCAGCATCGAATCCGGCAGACGGTCTTTATTCGTCCATTGCGCATCGCCGAAAATCCCGTAAAGGGTCTCCGGGTTGGCCTTCTCGATGCCACGCATCGCATTCTGCAGCGCCTGTCCCACATTCGTGGCAACGGCCCGAACATCACGCCAATGGCAACCCTCCGGCACCTGAAATCGGTAGTTCTGAGGAAAGAGCGCGTACTCCTTGTCGCCACCGGATTCCTCGAGCGCCGCCCGGTATTCCTCGTCGTGCACATCGGAGATGCGTTTGAAGAAGAGGAGCGGGAAAACGTACGTCTTGAAATCCGCCGCATCGACAGGGCCCCGCAGGATATTCGCGGCTTCCCAGAGATGGGATTCGAGAGCGCTGAGGGTCAGCTCCTCGGAAGAACTCGACGTGAGCTGCTCGGCGCTCGGTTTGCGTTTCCCGGCTTTTTTGGTGGTCTTGGATTTAGCAAGAGCTTGGGGTGCTGCCACGGCGCGGAAAATAGCGGCAGGAGGGGTCGAATCGAGTGGAAATGCTGCCGTACCTTTGAAAGCCTCTTCTTCATGGATTCAGTTGTACGCTGGAGTTGCGTTTTCCCGGCTTTCAGACGAGCCGAAGCGATCTCCTCCGGGTCGGCTCTCTCCTCGATCGACCAGATCCGGCTGATACCGGGGCAGCAACAGCTTCTAAACTGCGGGGTGTGGACTTCCCCCCGCCAGAACCGTTCCGTCCCCGCCAAGGTCCACCCCTTGCGGATTATCACTCATTCCGTTCCCGGTAAGAAATGGATCATAAACTCCAAGGAATGTTCCTCAGCGCGTAAGGAATGAATCTTAATTTTTGAGAAACATCCCCTGGCTCGTAAGGAACATTCCTTACGCGCCAAGGGATGAGTGATAAATGGTAAGGAACATTCCTTAATCGGTGAGGAATGTTCCTTACGATTTAAGAAGCATTCCTTAGCGGCTAAGGGATGAGTGATAAACGCCAAGGTTCATTTCTTAACCGGTATGGAATGGATCTTGAATTCAGAGGATGTTCCTTAAATCCAGAGGGTGACCCCTTAAATTCAAGCCCTCACCCCTTGATTTTATACCCCTGGAGCCTGTCTGTGGCACGGAAGTTGAAACCGGAAAAGGCAAATTCCGCGTGGCTCCGGTCAATGCGATGCCTCATCGGTTGGCGTTTAGCTCTTTTAGTCCGCCTGAGGTGCGTGTGGAGAACAAAAGGCACATCCCCCTGCTCTCTCCGGCGAAGGTTGGCGGCAAGCGGTGGGGAGGTACAAGCCAGAGGGCACGCGGTCACCCCTGTCGGAGATGAGCGAGGGCAGGTGTGCGGAAGGCGGTGAGCCCGCTGAGCACGCTGGAAGCCAATAGTGTTCGGCAGAAAGCGTGCTGTTTGAATCTAC
>CBINJX010000474.1:0-4858 GCA_966251085.1 uncultured Verrucomicrobiales bacterium | reverse complement strand
CATACTGCCAATGATCCGTGCGGAATGGACCGCAGTCCTCCCATTGTGCGTAGGCGACCTTGTCCTTGAAGCGGATTGCAATCCAGCGTCCCTTGAGGACTGACTTCCCTTTCCTCTCGAAAGCGTCCTTGAACCACGGGATCACCTTGGACGCCTCGGGCTTATGCTTGCCCCGGGTGACATCGTTGTACGGCAGGGCGACATAGAACGGATTCTGACGGGGAACAAACTTCGCCGGCAGGTAGCCGCTGCGTTTGTCTGGATCATCCGTGCCTCCGAAATTCTTGGCCCACTTCCCATCCCAGGAGCTGGCATGGTTCGGCACAGGGTTGTTCTTTGCCGCATGTTCCCCCACCCAGAAGGTGGTGGTGGCAATGCCTGTCTTCCACGGGTACCTGTCTTCACTCTGTTTCTTGGGCGGGTCCATGGTCCCGGTCGCGACTTCAGTTCCGAGGCCCGGCACCGAGAGCACAGATTCCCTGAGCTTTTTCGTCAGCTTGCCATCCTCTGCTTTTGCCTTGATCGGCCCATGCGGCAGGATCGACGCAAGAGACGAAGCTAGAATAGCGGATGACCGAATAAATCGACGACGGATCATAGGGAAACCTCCTTGGGGATTGGACTTGTGCAAGTTCATTGGGGATTCGCACTTACCGGCACTAGAGGTCCCTCCCTAAGGTTGCACTCCTCTGCAAACCGATGGTTCAAATAGTACGAACCCCGCTACAACCTTGTAGAATCCAAGGCTCCACGACCAACGGCATGTCTCTCACTATTCTTCAGTCAGACAAACACAATTAATCTTAGAGTCACAATCAATAAGAATAATAGTAAGGACCAGAGCGAAGAAAATACGTCCTCAACGACCGGTCCGATCGATTTCCGGCGGCAGCGGGTTGCACGTCAAAGGACCACACTCAGGCAAGAGGCCGATGCTTCTTTGATATGAAAACGACAAATCTTCTCTCTGTTCTAGTTGTGGCGACGGCACTCCCCGCCCTGGCTCAGGTGCCCTATGACCCACAGTCCCCACAAAACATGACCCCACAGGAAGCAGCCCGTGGCACTGCAGGGGTACGCGCCACCCGTGACCAACACGGCACGTATCAAATGAAGGATGGAATCGTGAGATCCCAGGGAGCCGTCCAATTCCTAAAGGACGGAAAAATGAATAAGGTGAACAATGAAATGAAGCTCTCCGAGGGGTATATCGTTCGCCCGAATGGTCAGATCACGAAGCCGGACGGTACCACGATCATGCTGCAAGAAGGACAGATGCTGACGCTGGACGGCCAGCTAGTTCAAGCCCCTGCCAGCACCGGCACCACTCAACCTGGCGGTACCGATAAACTCCCTCCTCGCGCTGGTAATCTTACGGATTACGGGCAAAGCGGAACGACCGGTCCTGAAGGCAAACCACGCTCCGAAGAGAAGAAGTAGCTTTAGAGCACATCACCCTTGAGAAAACCCGTACAGCGGCGGCATTGTTCCGAGACTCAATAAGGGGCGTGCCGCCTCTGATCTGTCTAATCAGAGCGTGCGGAGGAAGAAGGGATTGGTCCGCATGTGGCAGCTAAACGGTTCAACGCTGGAGGCGCCCAGCGCCACTTCTCGTCACTCAGCCTTCAGCCCCCTTCGAACCTCTTCATTCGGCACTCGTCATTTCCTTCGCATCACGCCCACGCCCGCTCTTCCCCAATCGCGTTCGTCCACGTCTCAATCTCGTCGGGAGTGATTTTCGCCCGCCCCTCCAGCCGGGCATCCTTGTATCCCCAGCGCTCGATATCGGGCAGGTATTGAGCGCGAGAGACCAGCGTTCCCTGGCAAACATGGCCATCCCCATCAGCAGCAGTGCTCGCCTCCTCCTGATGCAGCCGACTCATCAGGGTATTCATGACATTCTGCGGGATTCTACCGCGCTCCGAAGGATAGATAAATCCGAAGAGCACGAGATGGCTCAACAGAACGCGCCAGTCCGGACCAAAGCGCTCCAGCAGATAATCCCAGTCCATCGTCTCCGAACAACAGCGCAGCAAGTGAGCGATGTCCGCTCCATCAAACCGCTCGCGCTCCATGATATACGCCTTCTGGGAAATCATGTCTTCGGGATGTACCAGCGGCACCTCCACATTGAGCAGGCGCACTCTCTTGGGATTCCGGAACCAACGCTCGCTCACCTCACAGAGTCCATTACCCGCCCGGAAAATCAGGTCGATGAATGCCTCGCCATAGTGAACTTTTGCCAGCCAGTGCGAGTATGCGAGATCGGCGCGGTAGCCTGCCTTGTGGAAAACATCGAGCGCCCGATCGAGGTCCTTTCGCTGTAGGAAAACATCGAAATCTTTCGTGTCCCTCACCACATCCGTGTAGTGCCGCAACGCATACGCACCACCTACTAGAAATGGAATCTGTGCCTGTTGCAGCAGCTCCACGGCAGCCACATAAAAGTCAACTCTGGACTCAATCTCGGATGGGTTCACGTAAGAGATACGTGGCGTTCATTGCGGATGCGTGGCAAACACGCGGAGAATAGAGTGCTGGCGCGATACATCGTACGATGCCTGATAACGATGCTCCGTTGCGGATCGCTGCGACCGGCGATGTCCACTACAACCGCCACTCCAAAGGGCAGCATCGCGAACTGTTTGCACATGTCTCGCGAGCGGCCGATGTCCTCCTGCTGTGTGGAGATCTCACGGACCATGGTCTGGTGGATGAGGCCGAACTTCTCGCCGAAGATCTCCAGCATTGTACAATCCCGGTGGTCGCCGTGCTTGGAAACCACGACTATGAATCCGGAAATCCCGATGCCGTGGTCAACACCTTGGAGCGCGCCAAGGTGAACGTGCTCCAGGGCGAGTGCATTGAAATCAATGGCGTCGGTTTCGCCGGTGTGTGCGGCTTCGGGGGCGGGTTCGGACGCCGCATGCTCAACGCCTGGGGAGAACCGGCCATCAAGAATTTTGTCCAGGAAGCCGTGGACCAGGCGATGCAGCTGGAGCGCGCCCTTGCACGCCTGCAGACTCAACAGCAGGTAGTAGTGCTACACTACTCGCCGGTACGCGATACCATCGTGGGTGAAGACCCGGAAATTTTCCCCTTCATGGGCTCCACTCGCCTGGAAGGACCGATCAACCGGTTCGGTGTAGCAGCTGCCTTCCACGGCCATGCCCATGGAGGCACTCACGAAGGCCGCACCTCAGGAGGGATTCCTGTTTTTAATGTATCCATTCCCCTCCTCCGTCGAGTGAACCCGGAGGCCCAGCCATTTATCATTTACGAATTGAAACGGGAGGCCGCAGCTGAGCCTTCAAACGCTTCAGCTGCCTGAGCCTCCCGGTTCAGCAGATCACACCTTTCTGTTATGAGGTGTGTGTATCTTTCTTCCGTGAACTCTTCACCGGTCCCGCGTTTGATTTCTTGCGCGGGCCGGACTTTGAGTTGCTCATGCTCGCATCCGAGTGATTGATCGCTGCGGCCATGCGCCGTTCCTTCTCAGGTTCGGTGATTCCACGCTTGTGCGTGCCTAGTCTGGATTCTAATCGTCCCATAAGCTTTTCCTATGGTTTCGGGCGGGCGCGATCAGGGGGATGTGATGCGTAAAGGCGGGCCAAGTAGTCGGCAAGTCAGTGATCCCAGCGGCTTCCAGTCGTCTGAGTCACTGACTTGATGCCCCCTTCCCCCTATCCCTCTTCCTCTTCCGGTGGGTTTGCATCCGCAGCAGAGACGCGCTGATCGTGTTCCGCTTCCTGCAATCCCTCTTCCACAAGGGTTTCGGCAATATTCGCCTCGTCCTCCGGCAGCACATGCACCCCATGCACGCCCGTATCCTCAGGAGCCTGATCCCAGGTCACTACATTCTCGACATCCTTGTCGCCGACGACCTCCGGCCCCGTTACATCCTCCGTCATTCCGAGCAACTCTTTATGCGCCTGCTCGCGGTCTCCATTATGGGGCTCGGTGCGACCGTCGATCCGCGCAAGCTCGCGGGCGCGCTCCTCCACCATCTCGGGAGTCACAGTGCCAAGGCCGCTGCTTTCTCCTCCGATGATTTTTCCTGTAGGACCGGCGGTGTACGATTGATCGCTCATATCAACCGTTTCGATCACGCGAAATGCGACGGTTGCCCATCGGTGCGATCCGTTCCAAACACCGCTCTGAAAAAAGAGAATCGCGCGGGGTGCCCCGCAACCCCCCCAATAAAAAAACCCCACAAACAAACACAGGTTAATCGTCGTTCCGGCCGAGCAGCAGCGGCAGCAAGTACCAGAGGAAGTACGCCAGTGATGTAATGAACGCCGCGACGTAGGTCCACGCAGCTGCATCGAGCGTCTTCTTCACGCCGGAAATTTCCTCAGGCGAGCCAATATAGCCCATGCCCGCGAGGATCTCCTTCGCACGGCGGGAAGCATCAAACTCGACCGGGAGAGTGATCAGGTTGAAGAGCATGATGACACCCCATGCCGCAGCCATGATCATGATCGCCATCTCACCGCGGATCAGTCCGGTAAACAGACCGATGAGCGGGAGCCAGAAAACAACCTGATTGGCAAACGTCGTAGCGCCCACGGCAGCCATACGCCACTGGAGCGGGGCATAGGCAATCTTGTGCTGGATCGCATGACCACATTCATGCGCGGAGACCCCGAGAGCCGCCAGCGAGTAGCCGTGATAGTTCTGAGACGAAAGTACCAGGCGCTTATGGATGGGGTCGTAATGATCGCCGAGCATCTCATCGTGCTCCAGGATCTCCACATCGTGGATCCCCGCCCGCTGGAGAATCGCCGCAGCAACCTCAGCCCCGGTCGCCCCAGATGCGGCAGGGATCTGACTGAAGTGGTTATAGACACGCTTTACG
>CBINJX010000473.1:0-4868 GCA_966251085.1 uncultured Verrucomicrobiales bacterium | reverse complement strand
AGCAAGAAACTAACTGGCCGGCTCGATCGAGTGTTTTCGCTCTTTCCCATCCTCAAAGAATTCCTGCCACGCAAAGGGGGAATGTTATCGGGCGGGCAGCAGCAGCAGCTCGCAATTGCGCGCGCTCTGCTGACCGAGCCGAAGGTACTGATCCTGGATGAGCCGACCGAGGGCATTCAGCCGAATGTCATCGACCAGATCGGCGACACCATTCGCCTGCTGCGCCAGGAGGGCCAGATGAGCATCCTGCTGGTGGAACAGTACCTCGACTTCGCCAAGGAACTTGCCGACCGGTTCGCGATCATGGATCGCGGAGCAGTGGTCGCGCAGGGAGCCATTGGCGAACTGACGGACGATGTCGTTCGTCAGCATCTCGTGGTCTGATGGAACGCACTTGCTGTTTACAGTGCGAATCGCTGAAAAACCTGTTCGCCGTTCGGCGTGCAGACATCTACATGCTGCATTCACAATCCTGTCTATGATCAAGCTGCCTGCGTTTTCCCGTACCGCCGCGATTACCGTGGCCCTCACACTGCCTCCTGCCCTTGCCCAAGCTCACCCGGGCCACGAAGCGTCGAGCTTCTCCTCGGGCCTGGCTCATCCACTCCTCGGGCTGGATCACCTGATCGCCATGGTGGCGGTCGGGCTCTGGTCGGTGCAGCTCGGCGGTCGCACCCTCTGGCTGTTGCCCGGCGCGTTCGTCGCCGCAATGACCGCTGGCGGCATGCTAGGCATGTCCGGCACTCCCCTTCCCTTTGTGGAGCAAGGAATTCTCGCCTCCATCTTTGTCCTCGGCCTGCTGATCGCCATGGCGGCGCGGCTAGGCCTCGGTGCAAGCATCGCGCTGGTGAGTCTGATTGCCGTATTCCACGGCCACGCTCACGGGGCTGAAGCGCCGGTGAATGCGTCCGGCCTGACTTACGCCCTGGGCTTTGCCCTCTCGACGGCGGCGCTGCACGCCTCCGGCGTGCTGGCCGGACTCGGCCTGCGCGAAGCCGCGCAGACTGCGTGGATTCGTGCGGCTGGCGTGGCCGTGATCGCAGTGGGTCTCGTGACCGTACTCGGTTAAGCCGTGCATCTCTCGCCGCGCGAACAGGAGAAACTGCTCGTCGTTGTCGCCGCCGACCTCGCTCGGCGACGACAGGCGCGCGGCTTGAAACTGAACTATCCGGAATCCGTCGCGATCATCACCTACGAGATCCTCGAGGGTGCCCGCGACGGACGCTCCGTGAGTGAGTTAATGAGCTTCGGCATCACCATCCTCAAACGTGAGGATGTCATGCCCGGTGTCCCTGAAATGATTCATGAGGTTCAAGTGGAGGCGACGTTCCCTGACGGAACGAAGCTGGTGACTGTTCATCACCCAATCCGCTAACCCAACCTTATGATACCAGGAGAAATCATAGTATCCAACCAACCTCCAGACCTCCCTGCCAACGTGGGACTCGAGACCAAAACGCTCGAAGTCGCAAACACGGGCGACCGCCCGATCCAGGTAGGGAGTCACTATCACTTCTACGAAACCAACTCCGCCCTGCGATTTGATCGCGAGGCAGCACGTGGATTCCGTTTGAACATTCCCGCGGGTACAGCAGTCCGTTTCGAACCGGGCGATGTCCGCGAGATTGAATTAGTTGCACTCGCGGGTGCCCGCGAGGTGTACGGCCTCAACTCAAAAATCAACGGACCTCTACTATGATCATGATCAATGCTGCCCGGGCAAAGCGCCCAGCATCGATGCGCTGCATCAGCCGCATCGATATCCCCCTGAGCAGGACTCACGGTTGGGAAGTGAGAGTCACACGGCGTGGTGTCGCCCATGCCAAGTTTTTCGCCGACCGGACCCACGGCGGCAAACGCAAGGCGCTCGCCGCCGCCAAGGAAGAGCGCGACCGCATCATTGCTGAAAACCCCGGCTACTCCCGCCGCGAACTCGCTCGCAAGATCCGCGCAAGCAACACGTCAGGCATGACGGGTGTCGTCCACCGCGTCGTTCGCGTTCGCCGCAACCGCAAGGTGCACGAATATGAAGCCTGGGTGGCGACCGGTTCTCCGGAACCCGGCGTGCGAAAGACCAAGGTCTTTTACGTCAAGAAGTGGGGCGACAAGGCTCGCGACTTGGCGATCAAGCAGCGCCGCCGCTGGGAGCGCGAGATGAACAAGACGGCCGAGTAAGGCCGTCTTGGGAGTGCGCGCATTCAGTGCCCAGTGCTCAGTGCTCAGTGCTCAGTGCTCAGTTGTCAGTAATCAGAAAATGCACCCGGCGGCATTTGTCTGACTACTGAGTACTGAGCACTTGCTCGACCTTACCCTCAACCGTCAACACTCAACCGCCCCAAGTGCCTCTCCACCTCACCCGCCGCCAATACGCGGAAATGTTCGGCCCAACTGTGGGCGATCAGGTTCGCCTCGCTGATACGGAGCTTTTCATTCAGGTCGAGCGAGACCTGATTGCCGAGAGTGGTGGATATGGGAATGAGGTGAAGTTTGGCGGCGGAAAGGTGATCCGTGATGGCATGGGACAATCGTCCCTCGCCCGGGATGTGGAGTCGCTGGATCTAGTCCTGACAAACGCATTGATCCTCGATGCGGTTCAGGGGGTGATCAAAGCGGATATCGGCGTCAAAAATGGTCGCATCGTGGCGATCGGACACGCGGGGAATCCGCTGATCCAGAGTGGAATCACTCCCGGAATGGTGATTGGTGCCGCGACGGAAGTGATCGCGGCCGAAGGCTGCATCGTTACCGCGGGCGGGATCGATTCACACATTCATTTCATCTGTCCGCAGCAGATCGAGCATGCGCTGGCGAGCGGTGTGACCACCATGCTCGGAGGTGGAACCGGTCCAGCCACGGGGACGAACGCCACCACTTGCACTCCGGGAATCTGGAACATGCACCGGATGCTCGAGGCGGCAGATGAGTATCCGATGAACCTCGGGTTTCTCGGGAAAGGTAACTGTTCCACGCCGGAGCCGCTGCGCGAGCAGATCCTGGCGGGGGCAATCGGGCTGAAGCTGCATGAAGACTGGGGCACCACGCCGGCAGCGATCGATTGCTGTCTGGGAGTCGCGGATGATCTCGATGTCCAGGTCGCCATCCATACCGATACGCTGAACGAAAGCGGGTTTGTCGAGGATACGATCCGCGCATTCAAAGGCCGCACGATCCACACGTATCACTCGGAAGGCGCGGGCGGTGGGCACGCTCCGGATATTATCAAGGTCTGCGGGGAAGCGAATGTTCTCCCCTCGTCCACCAATCCTACCCGTCCCTTTACGGTGAACACGATTGATGAGCATCTCGACATGCTCATGGTCTGTCATCATCTCGACTCCAACATTCCCGAGGATGTCGCCTTTGCAGAATCCCGTATCCGTCCGGAGACGATTGCGGCGGAAGATCTCCTGCATGATCTCGGCGCGTTCTCGATGATGTCGAGCGACTCTCAGGCGATGGGGCGTGTCGGCGAGGTGATCACGCGCACCTGGCAGACTGCCCATAAGATGAAGGTGCAGTTCGGAAAACTGGACTCCTCTGCGAGCGAACACATCGCCGCGGATAACTTCCGGGCTCTACGCTATATCGCGAAATACACGATCAACCCGGCGATCACCCACGGGATTGCGCACGAAGTTGGGTCAATCGAAGTCGGCAAACTTGCAGACCTCGTAGTCTGGAAGCCGGCGTTCTTTGGAGTGAAGCCGGAACTGGTCCTCAAAGGTGGACTCATTGCCTGCGCAAACATGGGTGATCCGAACGCGAGTATTCCGACACCGCAGCCGACCTTTTACCGGCCGCAGTTTGCAGCACACGGACGTGCGAAGTTCTCGACGTCGCTCACTTTTGTCAGCGAAGCAGCCCTGTCCTCCGGCAGGCTCGTGGAACTCTCCCTCGGAAAACAGCTCTCCGCGGTTCGCAACACACGCCAGATCTCCAAGCGCAATCTTCTCTGGAACGACGCGATGCCCCGCATCGAGGTCGATCCCGAGACCTACACGGTGAAAGCCGATGGACGGGAACTCCGATGCGAGCCCGCTACCGTGCTCCCGATGGCGCAGCGTTATTTCCTCTTCTGATGCAGCTGATTTACGACCACCTCCACAACGTCGATCCATCGCTCCCCAGGGTCTCAATTGCAGTCGATCGATTGACGCTCGCAAAGAGACGCTGGCGCGGAGTCGCCGAGGACGGAAAGGAGTTCGGCTTCGATCTCGAACATCCGCTGGCCGACGGAGACATCGTTTTTGCAAACGGCGCAGCATACACGATTGCGCAGAAGCCGGAGCCAGTGCTCGAAGTTGCGCTCGGGACGGATGCAACCGCTGCCGCCCGGCTCGGCTGGGTTATTGGCAATCTCCACTTCCAGCTGGAAGTGGCCCACGGAGCGGTACGCGTGGCGGATGATCCGGCGCTTCGGCAGCTTTTTGAGCGGGAACATATCGCATACACCATCGAACACCGGGTCTTTCAACCGCTCGGTGGCGGGCATTCCCACGGACACCATCATCACTGATGGCGGCAGAGCTCTCCTGGCTGCCATTTCTCCTGCAGACGGCCGATGCGCTGTTCCCCACGGGAGCGTATGCACATTCGCTCGGGTTTGAGGAGGCGGTGCGACTCGGTATCGTCCGCGATGAGCTCACATTGAGAGAGTTTCTGCGGATGCAGATGATCCCCGCCCTGGAGCAGCAGGAACTTCCCTTTCTGCGATTCGCCGCCGCGGCAGCACGGGATGGCAACGTGGATGAACTCTGTATCCTGGATGAAGAGATCAGCGCCTGGAAACTCGCGCGGGAAACCCGGGAAGCGAGCATCCAACTAGGCGTCCGTCGGCTCAAAGCACTGCGCGTGATCTCTACGGCTCC
>CBINJX010000472.1:0-4875 GCA_966251085.1 uncultured Verrucomicrobiales bacterium | reverse complement strand
CTTCGTCAGGACGACGGGTTGGCGGCTTGAAGAAGAACGCCAGCATTACGACCCCCAGGAGCGCGAGCCCGGTCGGGATCAGGAACAGCGTCTGGTAGTCAACGACTCCATTCGCATCGGTCAGGTGCCTGACGAGTTCAGGGAAGAGGAAGCTCGCGACCACCATACCGACGCCAAGGATCAGCAGATTGAAGAGGCCTTGGGCACTGGAGCGCACGTCCTTCGGGAAGACGGCATCGACGAAGATATAAACCGTCGCGAAGAAGAAGGCGTAGCAAATGCCGTGGAGGAGCTGAACGCCAATAATGAGCGCTTTGGCATCAGGGAAGAATGCAAACGCCGCAAAACGGGCGGCGTGGCCAAGAATGCCGATGATCATCGTCGCCTTCCATCCGAGGCGGATCAGCACCGCGCCGAGCACCAGCATCGTCACGATTTCCGCCATCTGACCGAGGCTCATGACAAGCATGCTGAGGTTACCAGCGATCCCGACTCGGTTGGTGAGGAAGGCATCAGCCACGACGAAGTAGCCGTTGTGAACCACGGAATCGATGAAAGTAACCGCAAACAGAACGAAGACAAACGGTGTTCCGAGCAGGCGCATTGCGCGGACCCATGCGAGACGGTCCAGTCCTTCAGCCTCACGGCGCGGTGGTGTGTGCGGGAGGGTTAGCGAATAACCTGCCATCACGAACGAGAGGATGGCGCCCACGAGGAAAATCCAGCGGACCTGCTCAGGCGACGCCTTTTCGCCGAGAAGGAAGACGAAAGGCCAACTGACCACGATCCAGCCAACGGTTCCGCCCATCCGGACGAACCCGAAGTCCTTCGCCGGGTTGGAGAGATTGGCGAATGCCAGGGAGTTTGTGACCGAGATCGTCGGCACGTAGAGCAGACCGTAGAGAAGGAACAGGCAGAAGAACGGCCAGAAGCTCTGGACGAATGCTGCGCCCACCAGCGCAAGACCGCCCACGACATGGCTGAATGCCAGAAACTTCTCCGCCGCGAATGTGCGGTCGGCAAATTGATTGGAGAAGAAAATACCGAGGATCGAGGCGATACCGAAGACGCTACCGACCAAAGCCTGTTGCCAGGAGTTAAACCCGAGCATGCCCATGTAAGGGAATATCTTCGGTTGCCAAGCACCCCAGATGGCGATCTCCAGCACCATCATCAGGAAGAGTTTATTGCGTACTGAGGAGGAACTCATGCCGGACATGTAGAGTGCTCCTTGCCTGCGGGCAAGTTCATCTGAAGTTGCAACACAACTCAGGCACTAGCTCCGGCAAAAGGCATCTATTCGCGACCGGAAGCCCTCAGGTACCGATGAACGTGGCGCAACTTTGGAGGGCGGTGGCAAGCCTCGGGCGAAGGCGGGGTGCGACACCGCTTTGGAGGCAGAGCGGTGTACATGCGCAGAGGAAGAGCGGAGCAGAGATTGAGGGAGCGCCGTATGTAAGCGGTGGGTTGGGCGGTGCGTCCTCGTGTAGCCGCGCTTTCTTTTCAGGATGGTTCTCCCCACCTCACCCACCGCCTTCGCGCTTTTCCAAAGGCGGCGTCGCGCCCCACCTTCGTCCGCGCTTGGCGCCGCACTCCAAAAGCGCCCCGTTCAGCGGCGCACTCTCGCCCCCTCCGGACTCGGAGCGAGGATGCTCCGGTCACCCGCAGCCAGAATGGCTGACACTACGCCAGGATATCCTTCACGACTTTCCCATGCACATCAGTCAGGCGGAAGTCGCGGCCTTGGAACCTGTAGGTAAGCCGTTCATGATCGATCCCGAGACAGTGCAGGAGCGTGGCATTGAAATCGTGCACGTGCACTGGGTTCTCCACGATGTTGTAGCAATAGTCATCGGTCTCGCCGTACACGAGGCCGGGCTTGATCCCCCCACCCGCCATCCACATCGTGAAGCAACGCGGATGATGATCACGGCCGTACCCGGGATTGTTGATATCGCCCTGTACGTAAACCGTCCGGCCAAACTCCCCTCCCCAAATTATGAGTGTGTCGTCCAGAAGCCCCCGCTGTTTCAGATCCATCACCAGACCCGCAGAGGCTTGATCGACGTCGCGACACTGCTTCGGCAAATGGTCTGCCAGATTGTTATGCTGATCCCATCCACGATGATACAGCTGCACGAAACGCACACCTCGCTCAACCAATCGCCGGGCGAGTAGCGCATTCGCCGCATAGGTCCCCGGCACCTTCGCATCCTCGCCGTACAACTCAAACGTACCCGCCGGTTCCTTTGAGATATCCATCAACTCCGGCACGCTGGCCTGCATCCGGTACGCCATCTCGTATTGTGAAATCCGCGCCTCGATCTCTGGATCTCCTACACTCTCAAATGCTGCTTGATTCAAGCCCTTCAGCGTATCCAGCATCTCCCGGCGGGCGGAGTCGTCGATCCCAGGCGGATTGTTGATATACAAGACCGGGTCGCCCTTGGACCGGAACTTCACTCCCTGGAAACTGCTTGGGAGAAAACCACTCCCCCATAACCGAGAGAAGAGCGGCTGATCGGTCAGGTTGCCACTTCCCTGAGAAATCAGAACAACGAAGGCAGGCATGTTCTGGTTCTCGCTTCCGATTCCATAGCTCAACCAGGAACCGAGCGATGGCCTGCCGGGCTGCTCACTGCCGGTTTGGATAAACGTGATCGCCGGGTCGTGATTGATCGCTTCCGTGTGCAGCGACTTCACCACACAAATCTCATCGGCAATCTTGCCGGTGTGTGGGAGAAGTTCGCTGAGCCACAGCCCCGATTTCCCATGCTGGCTGAACTTGAACTTCGTGGCAGCCACCGGAAACGCCTTCTGGCCGGAGGTCATCCCGGTGATCCGCTGTCCCATCCGGATCGAACCCGGCAGTTCCTGCCCGTGATACTCCTGCATCTTCGGTTTGTAGTCGAAGAGATCGATGTGGGAAGGCGCACCCGACTGATGCAGGTAGATAACGTGTTTGGCCTTCGGGGCGAAGTGCAGGTTCGGCAGCGCGCCGCGTGAAAACAGGTTCACCTCCGCCGAAACCCCGCTCCCCCGCCCCAGCAACGAGGCAAGCGCAGCCACACCGATTCCCGTTGCCGAGCGGCTGAAGAACTGTCGCCGGGTCTGCTGGAGGGCAAAGATGTCGCTAATAAGATCCATACGTCTCAATGCGGGTGTCATCCGCGGGTAATGGTTTCGTCCAGGTTCAGGATCGTGCTCGCGACCATGGTCCAGGCGGCGAGATCGGTGATATCCAATTGCTCATCGCGCGGAAATTCGCCGGCGCTGAGCAGCTTCAGAGCTTCCTCCCGTTGTGGCGCGAAACGCTCCCGCTGTTTCTGAAACAGGTGGACCAACATTGCACTTTCCTCATCAGAAGGCCCACGCGCTGTTGCCAGGCGGAATGCAAAACGCACCCGCTCCTCTAGCGTCGCGCCACCGTTCTTCATGATCCGTTCCGCCAGTATCCGCGCCGCTTCGATATAGGTCGGGTCATTCATCAGCACTAGCGCTTGGAGCGGTGTATTCGTCCGCTCCCGATTGACCACACAGGTCTCGCGATCCGGCGCGTCAAAGGTCTGCATCTGAGGCGGCGGAGAAGTCCGCTTCCAGAAAGTGTACATGCCGCGCCGGTACAGGTCCGGGCCATGACTCTGCACAAACGTCTGCGCGGACCAGTTCTTCGAATCCTGGCGCGACGACAACTCCTCCCATAGCCCCGCTGGCTGATACGGAGAAACGCTCGGTCCGCCGATCTTCGGGTTCAGAAGCCCGCTCACGGCAAGCGCCGTGTCGCGGATCTCCTCCGCGCTCAGGCGGAAACGTGGTCCTCGTGCATAGAGGCGGTTCTCCGGATCACTTTGAAAATTCTCCCGAGTGCCACTCGCCGACTGCCGATAAGCGGCCGAGGTAACGATGAGCCGCATCAGGCGCTTCACATCCCATCCACTGCTGGTGAACTCCGTCGCCAGCCAATCCAGCAATTCCGGATGGCTCGGCCACTCGGCCTGCGAGCCAAAATCATTTAACGTCTTCACGAGTCCCGAACCCATCGCCAGCTTCCAGAAACGATTAACCGTCACTCGCGCCATCAACGGATGCTGCGGGTCAGTGATCCAGCGAGCCAATGCCAAACGGTTCTTCGGCGCATCAGGCGGCAAAGCAGGCAAACTCGCCAGCACGCCGGGCTCCACCTTTTCCCCAGGTTGATTGAACAGCCCACGCTCGAGAACAAACGTCTCTCTCGGCTTCTCCATTTCCGCCATGACCATCACGTTCGGTGCCTGTTTCTTAATAACCTCGAGTTCTTTCTGCAGGCTCGAAATCCGAGTCCCCGCTTCCACGAGCGAAGGCCAAAACTGTTTCCGGTATTGCTGCCGGATATCGTCCTGCTCTTGCCTGGACCACTGCTCTCGTGGTTTTGCCAGGATCGGCGCGAGACCCCTCGGAAGCTTTCCGATATTCGCGCACGCCGGATCGGTCGTGATTGCCAGCCGCGTCCGCCCAATCGAATGGCTCCCAAACTGGGACTCAAACCGGAGCCTGACCCGGATTTCACTTCCGCCGGGAAATCCAAATGGTTCCGCCGCCGCAAACCATGCCTCACGGCTCTCGTGCTTCACATTGCCATCCACCGCCCACCCGGTCTTCGGATTTGCATCGATCGCATGCGCTACATCGAACTTGTCCTGTGAGTAATCCGCATCGGCAGCGACGAGCTGCACCCGCTGAACCTTTGTAGAATTCACGGCAGAGCGCACCTCCAGTTCCACTTCAGAAAGCACGAAATTTCCATTCGGTGCACGACCGGGCCCCGTCCCGGTCATGGTTGGATCCGTGAGTGCGCCAATCCGCAATCCCATGATTCCGGTGCGTTCCGTCCTTGCC
>CBINJX010000471.1:0-4875 GCA_966251085.1 uncultured Verrucomicrobiales bacterium | reverse complement strand
GGGGCGCTAAAAGGCAGGACTGAGAGTATTCGAATTCTGTAACCTGTGCGGGATCTCTCATCCAAAGAGCAATCCTGACGGACCGCTTCGGCTTACACAACCGGTGCGGGCTCTAACACCTCTCCCTGAAGGAGCGCACTGAATACCAAAACCTGGACTCCGTTGCTGTTGCAGGTTCGTCCTTTCATCGGTGAAAAAGCAGCTTCCTACTTCGCCGACAAGCGAACCCGTGATCGCCAGGCACCCGAGTGAACCGACAGTGTCCTTCGGTTTCTGGCAGCCGGGACACTTACAAGGAGCACGCAAAAAAACCGCCACAATGGGTTCACCATTGTGGCGGATGAGTTCTCATCTTCCTGCCCTGAGACAGGATCGATCGGAAGTTCCGTACTCCGTTAACCAACTCGACGCCGGCGCCGATGGAAGCCCATCAGACCGGCCACCCCGCCTAGCAACAGCGCCGCACTTCCTGGTTCGGGAACCACGACCAGAGCGAGATCGTTTCCTCCATCACGGAGCTCGAGCGTGCCGGTAAAGCCATTACCCAGCGAACCCGTAAGACTTGCGGTGTTTGGATCGAGCAGACCAAGGATCGCCGACACACCATCGAACAACGTATATTCGCCCTCGCCAAAGCCTGCAGCCAACGTGAAGGCGAAATCATCGAATGCGAGCACGCCAGAGCCGATCGTGAGCGCTCCGTTGGTGAAGGCAATCTTGTCGCTCGCGCCAAGGCTACCGAGATCGAACGCCAATGCGGCGCTACCAGGATTGGCAATCGCGAGTGATAGATCCAGGTTGCCACTGAAAGTGAGCGTACCCATGTCATCTCCTGGAGCGAGCTTCGCACCATTGCCAAGCCCCACACTGCCCAAGATATTACCGTTCCCTCGCAACGTCTGCCCCGCCCCCAACGAAAGTCCATTCGCGCTGACGTCAAGCATCGCGGCCTGTTGGACCGTAATCGAGGGTGTACCCGAAATACTACCTGCAATGGCCAGTGTTCCCGCTTCGATGACCGTATCACCTGTGTAAGTCGCGGCAGACAAAGCCGTGAGAGAGAGCGTGCCCCCGCCGGTTTTCCTCAATCCCCCTGGTCCCGCAATATCCGGAGCAACTGTCGTGGTCGTACCAGTGGCGATATCGAACTTACGCGTATCAGTCAGGTTGATCACATTGAGGTTAGCGCCCGTGTAATTGGCGTTGGTAATGATCACGTTGCCGGTCGCTGTGAAGTTACCTCCGAGATTGAGAATGGCGTCCTGGTCATTCTGGTTGAACTTAACCTGAATCTCGCCACCGCTAGCGGTGATACCTCCCGCTCCCACGTTGAGCGTCGACGCGCCGCCGCTACCCGCAATGCGAAGAATGGCGCTCGTCGTATCCGTGGCAGTGATTTTGACCTCATTAACGGTCGCCGTATGGCTGCTTGCAACACCCAGAATACCGCTCTCTACGGTTCCGACACCGGCAACAGTAAACCCGTTGCGCATGATGATTTGCCCGCCTCCAGAGCCGGAAACGATGGAATTCACGATGACATTGCCCACGGTTTCGACCTCCGCTGAGGTGAGTACCGAATCCGTCGAACTGCCGAGGAACCGGATTGTAGCATTGTCAGGAATCTGCTCGCCGACGAGCAGCGAGAGTTGGCCGGTTCCCGTAATGGAGATGTCGCCCCCTACAGCGTTGATGCCCGCGGACTTGTTCAGTTGAAGGACACCGGCGGAGACCGTCGTCCCCCCAGTGTTCGTATTTGGGCCAAAGCCTGTGAGCTGCAGCGTACCGCCGTTGGCCGTGATGGCGCCGCTGCCGCTGATATCACTGAAGAGCGATCCGCCCGCGTCAAATCGCAACGTGCCCTCCCCGATTACAATCGGTCCGTTATAGTTACGGGCCGTGGGGAAACTTACCGTATTCGTGCCGAGCTTTGTTAATGTTCCGCTGCCGTTGATTACCGTGTCCACCGCAAAATCGTCGGGACGATTGAGCACGATGTTAGCATTATTCGTAACCGCATTGACGGGCAGCAATCCGGCGCCGGGCGTCACACCGTCGCCGACCTGTAAGGTGCCGGCATTGATAACAGTACCGCCCGTATGATCATAGGGGGTAGTATTCGTCAGGATCAGCGCTCCCTCTCCGGATTTATTCAGAGCTGTCGTGCCGGTGAGTTTGCCTGGACCTGTGAATGTGTAAGGTTCCGCATTCTCCACATTCACAATGATCGGAGAGAGCGACGTAGTCAGGTTCACCGACTTGTTGCTGGCACTGTCGTCGAAGTTCACTGTGTCCGTGCCGATCGTTCCCTGGAAATACCGGGTATGCGTGTTATTGACGGTCGTCCGCCAATTCGCGGTGCCTGTTGTGCCCGTTCCGTCCGGATCGATATCCCAATTCGAATCGGCCTCGCCGCTCCACTTCACCTGCTCGGCAGTGAGGTTTACTTCGATTCGAGACGCTGAGGTATTGTTGACCAGGGTGCCCGCGACACGGACAGGCAACGTCCCGAGTGAAAGTCCGGCGAAGCCGCTTCCCCCGAGCGAGGTGTAAGAGATTAGAGGAATACCGTTAGCCCCAGTGAATGCAGTCCCTGTAAGGTTAATGGTCGTCGGGCCACCGACGGTGAATGCTCCTGCGGAAATGATCGGCTCGTTCGGATTGCCAAGCGCGCCCGTTCCGAGTTGCAGGACTGATCCGGCATCAGTGCTGATGCTGGTGGCAAAGAAGGTCGTATCTGGAAACTGGAGGTTCACGCCAAATGTCGCAGCACCAACGCTGATAGGACCATCGGCGAATTGATATGGGGTAGTAAGGAACGTACCCGCGCTGACCACCGTTGGGCCGCTATAGGTGCTCACGCTCGAGAAGGTGAGCTGGAGCGTGCCGTCGCCCGTCTTTGTGATGCCGCCGGTTCCGACAATATCCGGTGCAACCGTCGTGGTTGTCCCGGCTCCGATATTGAACGTGCGATTGACTTCGCCGAGGTTAATCTGCCGCAGATTCGTCCCGAAGTAATTGCCGTCAGTGAAGGCCAGGTTACCAGTGGTCGTCACGTCGCCGCCGAGATTCAGCACGGCGTCATACGTACCGCTCCCCTGCCCAACTTGAATCGTACCCCCGCTGGCCGTGATGCCGGATGCCCCTACAGTCAGCGTCGAGGGATTTGAGTTTGCCGCAATACGGACTGTCGCGGTTTCACTCAGGTTCAAGCCGCCGACGTTGGCAGAAGCGTTGCTGGCGATTGAGAGGACACCCGTATTTTTGACCGTGGCCACACCGGAGACAACAACGCCGGAGCCATTGAAGATAACCTGTGCGTTATTGTCGTGCCCGTTGAGGATCGTTAACGCGGCGATCGTCTCGGGTTGGCTGAAGGTGAGCGTGCCGGCGTTATTGGCTTTATCGTAGATGACGGTCGCGGCATCAACAATCTGGTGGGGCTTGGAGAAGGTGATGTTACCCGTGCCATTAACGGTGATCGTCCCCCCGATTGCTTCCACGCCGTCCTTGTTGAGCTGGAGTGTACCGGCACTGACGGTCGTCGCGCCGGTAAAGGTGTTGATGTCCGAACCGCTGAGCTGAAGTGTGCCTCCTTCCACATGCAAATTGCCGCTCCCGCTGAGAGCGCCACTCAGATTTCCCCCTGCGGTGAAGAGCAAAGTTCCCGCAGCGATATTCACTGGTCCGCCAACGGTCGCAGCACCCGCAAGGGTGGCGACATTGGACTGATTTTTCGTGAGCGCTCCCGCACCATTGATGATGTTTTCGAGAGTAAAGTCGTCGGGTCTGTTCAGTTCCAGTGTGGCGCCCTGCTCCATCGTCACTGCCCCATTGCCAATCGTTCCCGCGCCAGCGGTCGCCCCGTCACCAATTCTCAACCTGCCACCATTGATCGCTACACCACCCGTGAAGTCGTTGGCACCTGTGTTTGCAATCGTGAGCGTACCTGTATTGGACTTGGTCAGCACGCCATTGCCGCTGATCCGCCCGCTTCCTGCAAAGGTGTAATCGATGGAGTGATTCGCGTCGATTCCGGCCGGGGAAACGACAGTCGTGAGAGTAACCGTCGGTCGTGCCGCACCTGTATCGTCGAATACAACGGAGTCGGCCCCCAAGGTCACAGATTCCACGTAAGTATTCGGCCCCGATGTTGCGGTCCAGTTGGCTGTACCGATTGAACCGTCGCCCGCCGTATCGATGTCCCAGTTGCCGCTCGAGGCTCCACTCCAGACCGGCTTTGCGGTGCCGGTGATGTTCACATCGATCGAATTGGCATTATTCACCAAGTTACCCGAGACACGGAATGGCAGATCGAGCGAAAGCCCGGCAAATCCTCCACCTCCGAGGGTGCTGTAACCAATGGCGGGAAAAACTCCTGGCGATAAGTTCGGCCCGAGGACCACGATCCTTGTGCCGGCTGCGGGAGCGAAGTTTGTAGCAACCAACGGAGCTGCTGTCAGATTCCCAAGGGTAGTCGTGTCGATGGTTACAGTCCCTCCGGTGGCCGTGCCAACGGTCAGTGAGGGAACAGTCGTTTGCGCTCCTGCTGCGAGCGGACGGGAAAGTATTGTACCGCCATCTGCGACCGAAATGCTGGGAACATCCAATGTTCCACTTGTTTCTGTTTGCGTTGCAAATGTCGCTCCCGCGGCAACGCTGACCCCAGTACCACTGATCACTCCAGGCCCGACAATGAGCGTGCCCGCATTGACAGTTGTCGCCCCCGTGTAAGCGTTCACGCCTCTGAGCGTCAGTGTTCCGCCCGTTTTCTTGGTCAGCGCCATCGTTCCCGTGCCGTCAATGATAGCGCCACTGAAATCTCCCGCTCCGACGTTGATTGTTCCTGTACCAGTAGCGTTGCTAACGATGCCG
>CBINJX010000470.1:0-4890 GCA_966251085.1 uncultured Verrucomicrobiales bacterium | reverse complement strand
TGAGATCCGGTCCGGAACTGCGGAAGTGATCAAATACGGTGTGGTCTGCTCCGCCTCCCTTTCGAACAACTGGAGCGAGGCGACCTGGAAAAACTCCTCGCCCTGGAGCCGTCGGTCCTCATCGACATCGTCGCCCAGTGTTGTCAGCTGAAAGCAGACGTGGTGGAACAGGACGAACTCGACAAGCTCGGCATCCGCAATGTGCTCAACTTCGGTCACACCATCGGCCACGCCCTGGAGCTTTCAGCCAACTACGAGCTGACCCACGGCGAGGCGATCAGCATCGGAATGATTGCCGCGACCCGCCTCGCGATCCGCCTCGGCATCTGCGAGGAACCCCTGCTACAGCGCCTCCAAGCTCTACTCGATCGCGCCGGGCTGCCGATGAATTATCCCGACCGCCCGGAACTTTTCGATCACATCCTGAAGGCGATGCAGCTGGACAAGAAGTTCCGCGACGGGAAAAACGTCTTCGTGCTACCGACGCAAATCGGCTCGTGGAAACAGGTCGAGAATGTGGATTGGGACCTCGTGCACGAAGTGGTGCGCAAGGCCCTGGTACCCTTGCTGTAATTTTGCGAACCGATGTCTCTGGCAACGCACGCACACAGCACCAGAGAGATCTTCTTAATCTCATTCTTACTCTCTTCCCCGGAGCTCTCCATGAAAGGGCGAACTCAAGGAGAATGGGAGTAAGAATACGATCAAGATCAAGCAGCGCTAAATGCCCCCCTCACACCCGGTCCGCCACCCCGGTCACCCCTCCTTTCTCTGCGCAATGCGCGCAGCAGAAGATCTTCCCCTGCCCCTCAATCCCGTGGCCGATCACCCGACATCCGCAGTGATCGCAATTCGGGGCAAGCGCGTGAATCGCGCATTCAAAACTGTCGAACGTATGCGTGTGACCATCGAGCACCACCTGGAACGCTTTGTCGTAGTCGTTGTGGCAAACTTCACATACAGCCATAGCTAATCCTCCTTCTTAAACAGATCGCAAACACGGAAGGCGGAGCGCTCCCTGAAAAACAAAAGGGCGGACCCCGATGAGGTCCGCCCTTTGTGATTGGATGATTCCTGCAGGAAACCTTATGCCGTAGCAGGCTTCGTCTCCTCAGCTTCCCGAACCTCCTTGCGGAGGTTGCTGCCACCGCGAGTGCTCCACCAGTACACGATCGGAGCCGCGACAAAGATCGAGGAGTAGGTACCGACAAGCACGCCGATGGTAATCGTCAGGGCAAAGTCAGCGAGAACCGGCCCACCAAACAGGTAGAGCGCGATTGTCGTGAGCAGAGTCGTACCACCGGTGAGCACCGTACGGGAGAGCGTATCATTGATGCTCTGGTTCATGATCTGCAGCACGGACCCCTTGCGACCGGCCTTGATGCCTTCACGGACGCGGTCGAAGACAACGATGGTGTCGTTCACCGAGTAACCGGCGATCGTCAGGATCGCGCCGACAATCACGAGCGAAATCTCGCGGCCCAGCAGGGCGAAGATACCGATCGTAAGAATCACATCGTGCAGGAGCGCCACAATCGTACCGAGCGCAAAGGAGAACTCGAAGCGCAACGTTACGTATGCCCAGATGCCGAGCATACCCAATCCCAGAGCGATCAGGGAACCGCGGGCCAATTCGCTGCCGACCACGCTACCAACTCGCTCGGCCTGCTCCACCTTGAAGCCAGCCTGCGGGAAAGCCGTCTTCAGCTGATTCTCGATCTGCTGGTTCGTATCCTTGGGACTACGGATCGTGTAGAACTCCTTGGCGGCACTGGTCTCCATCTGCACCACCGCATCGCCCACGAGCCTATCGACCTCTGCACGCACTTCACCGATTGACGGCTTTTGTTGCGTCGCTTCCAGCACAAGGCGGTCACCACCCTTGAAATCCACGCCGAAGTTACGATCACCGCGGATGGCGAAGAAGGCCACGGAGCCCACAATGAGCAGCAATGACGCAGTCAACGCGAATCGCCGTGTTCCAAGGAAGTTGAACTTCGTCGGACGGATGAGATTGCTCATCGTGATGTTCTTCAACCAGCCGAAGTGGATCGCCCACGAGAAGAGGTTCCGTGTCAGAACCAGGGCCGAGAACATGGAAGCAATGATACCGATCGTCAGCGTCACCGCGAAGCCTCGTACCGGTCCCGTGGCCTGATAGAAGAGGATAATCGCCGTGATGAGCGTGGTGAGGTTCGAATCGAAGATTGCGCTGAATGCCTTATCGTACGAGGCATCGAGAGCCGCTTTCAGCGACTTACCGGCAGCCATTTCCTCACGGAGACGCTCGTAGATGAGTACGTTCGCGTCGATCGCCATACCGAGGGTCAGGATGACACCTGCGATACCAGGCAGAGTCAATACGGCGCCAAACATTGCCATCGACCCGAAAAGGATGAGCACGTTAACGGCCAGTGCGATGTTCGCCACGAGACCAGCAAAGCGGTAGTAGGCGAGCACGGAAATCACCGTCATCACGACACCGACCAGACCTGCATAAAGACCGCTGTTGATCGAGTCAGCACCGAGCGAGGCCGATGCGCTGCGCTCTTCCTCGATCCGCACCGGGGTCTCGAGCGGATTCTCGAGCACGCTGGCGAGGTTCCGGGCTTCGGCTTCCTGGAAGTTGCCCGTGATCTGGGCGGAACCGCCACGGATCGGCTCATTGATATTCGGAGCGGAGATCACCTCACCATCGAGCATGATCGCAAATCGCTGGTTCACGTGCTCCGTCGTCAGATCACCGAACAGTTTGCCGCCTTCACTGGTGAAATCGAGCAGCACCTGCCACCCCTGCGCGCCATAAACCGCGGCGGCTCCGTCCACCATGTTGCCGGTGAGGTCCGGCTTCTTACGGACGAGCAGCGGGCGTTCGACGGTCTTACCCTCGATCGTGTCCTTTTCGATGGCCTTCACATAGGCCGGGTCAGGCGGCATCTGGCCGTTGAGAATCGCGGCGCTCTGCGGATGTACGAGGCGGAACTCGAGCTTCGCCACCTTCTGCAGCTGTTCACGAGTCTGCTGGAGTTTCTCGGTATCGAGACCGGGGATCTGAACCAGGATACGGTCCGTTCCCGCAGGCGTGATGATCGGCTCGGAGGTACCCATCTGGTCCACGCGCTTACGAATGGTCTCGACCGCCTGGTCCACCATCGCCGGGGTGATCTCACGCGCCTCACCCTTCTCGTTCTTTTCAGGAACGAGACGGATCAGGAATGAGGTACCACCCCTCAAATCGAGACCAAGGGGCAGTTTCTTATCCGGCGGATACACCGCACTGAGACACAGCGCGACGAGCAGCACCGTCAGTGAGCTCCCGAGCATCCGCTTGATACGCTCCGAGTCGGTAACGAAGTACCAACCGAAGAGCACCAAAAGCAGGAGCCCTAAAGTAAACGTCCATTCAGGGGACATAGGCAGATAGTTCGGTTTTGAATTAGCGGGGGGTGGAAACTGACTCGCTTACTTTGCCGTCGGCTCTTTCTCCACCGTGGCAATCGCCGACTTATCGACCTCGATCTTCACATTGTCCGCGATCTTCAAGGTCAGCGTCGGGCCTTCCTTCACATTGGAGACGATGCCGTGGATTCCGCCGTTGGTAACCACCTTGTCACCGGTCTTCAAATTGGAGACTCGGGCGGTCAACTCCTTCTGTCGCTTGCTCTGGGGGCGAATGATGAGGAAGTACATGATCGCGAAGATCGCGACCATTGGGATCAGCATGCTCGCACCTCCACCTGGAGGCGGTGCGGCTTGAGGTGCTGTCGTCTGCGCGAGAGTCAAAAGGGCGGGTGCAATCATGCGATTAAAAAGTAGTCAGGTCAGATCAGAAATAGGTCGCCGGTCCCAGCCGGAGAAAAAGGGACGGAAGGTTAAGCAGCACCAACTGTTTGTCCAAGGTTTTCTAAGTGTGGAACGGCCACCGGCTGTACCGCCGTTCCTTCTTAATCTTACTCGTAATCGTAATCTTACTCTTTCCGGCGGCTCGCGCCAGTGGGAGGAGCCCTCCGGAGCGACGCCGTCCCCTGCATCCGGAGGGCGTCCTTTCTGGAAAACGGCCTCCCCCAGATAGCGACGCACTCTCCGGCGGCCGGGGACGGCCGGCCCTCCGGAGAGCACTTGATATTTGAATCTCCCCCCTACTTCACCGGCCGGGCAACGAGGATTCCCGCGTTGCTCCTGAACCGGTTCAGGTATGTGGAAAGCCGAGAATCGAGCACTACCTTGCCATAGTTCCGCGGCGCGGAGGCGTGCATGAAGCGGAGCACACCCTTTTCATCCCGGTACGCCAGGCCGACATGCGAGGTGCCGATGCGTTTGCCGTCATAGGTCGTGATCCCGATGATATCCCCCGAGCGGATCTTCGATTCGATCGCGGGCACCTTGCTCTTGGGAATGTGATACATCCCCAGCTTGGTCACATTCTGCTCCATCTTGCGGATGCCGGCACGCAGGGAAGGATTATTGCGGAGGTAACGGTACGACTTCCAGTTCACCGTCATTTCCACTGCCGAATGCGGAGCGCGAACGCCTCCGAGTTTCCGGGTCAGGTCATCGACCAGCCCGCGGCGATCGTTATCATGGAGCCACTCCTCGAGATAGTGCAGCCGGGAAAGATATCCGCCGTCGCAGTTGCCACCCCGGTAGCGGTCGAGTTCGATGTACTTGAGCAGCGTCTGTGGGGTCCAGTTGTCCCGGGGTTCATCCAGCATCCGGGCAAACCCGAGTGCCGCCTCAAAAAAAGTCCAGCAGTCGAGCCCATGGAAATTCACGCTCGGTGCCTCGATCCGGTCATCGATCTCTAAGGTGAACCCCTTGTAGGGAGTCCCGAGCAAAGCCTTGCCCACCGCAGCCGTGCGCTCCCCGATCGGCAGCGACTTCCATTTACCG
>CBINJX010000469.1:0-4896 GCA_966251085.1 uncultured Verrucomicrobiales bacterium | reverse complement strand
CCACCTTTTTTTCCTCAACAGGGGCTTCTGCCGACTCTGATTTGGCCTCAGGCTTTGTTTCATCCCCCTCCTTCTCCCCCTCCTGCTTTTCCTCTTCCTTTTTCTTTTTCGCGAATCTCTCCCGTTGCAGCTCCTCCGGCTTAAACGCGAACACCGCACGGGAACCGTTGGCGATCAAGTTTTCGAAGTGGCGCAACTCCCCCGCTCCCCATCGGGCATCATTAGACACACCCGCGTAGATCAAGGTCACAGGAGTATTTGGTCGGAATTCCTCCAGCGCACGGAAGTTACGCTCCGCATCGATCCCCGGCAGAGCTTCGATTGCCTCGAAAAGCACGCGCATTCCCAACGGATCGGCGCGGAGAGTGGAATATGCGGGATAAACGTCCCCTCGTTCCCAACGAATCGCGAAGAGGCGCAACAATCCATATCCCAGCGCCAGCGCAAGAACGATCCCGAGCGTTATAGTGAGGAGCTTCCGTTTCAACATGCGCGGATCGTCTCCAGATTGCGGGTGAACTGCTCCAGGGCGTTGTCACTCACCTCATGATTGCCATACCACGCCCGCTCGAAAACCTCCATGTTTTCACCGAACGCAGCGAGCAACGCCTCGCGGGACCGCGCGCGCCGCTGCAGTTCGCGGCTGTACTCGCGGTTTGATTTGTGGCGGGCAATCGTCAGGAGTTCACGGTGTCCGAGATGCGCCAGACTAGCGAGGTATGCCGCCCGCAGAGCGAGCCTGCGCTGCCCTTCAGCGAGCGACTTTCGCATCAGGTCGAGCCAACCGTCCTCTGGCAGCTGATCCGCCGCGACGTCTTCGGATTCCAGATCCGGGAGCGAAGGAAGCGGCTGTGCCTCGATCGTTTTCGCCGGCTGTTGCTTCAGGTGACTCCAGAGCACCCAGACGCCGATCACCACCAGCGCTGCGATCAGGAGATAAACCAGACCCTGAGCCGGAAACCCACTCCAACCACCGCCCCCTGCCTCTAAATTCCGCCGTTTATTGAGCCAGTCCCGGATCGTCTCTCGTGCATTCTGCACTTTTTCCACGATCCACTTCCAAACGGAAGCCGCCCATCCACTTTGCTGTCCAGCCTCAGGCATCTCGCGCCTCGAGGTTCTCCACGCATATTCCCGCTGCTGGAGCACTTCCTCGATCGAGCGATTCAACTGTGTGGAATCGACAGCAGCGCTGGGCGGTGGCACCGGTGCGGCAAACCCGGATGACACATGAGAAAACATCATCACGGCCCCGATGATTCCCGCCGCTACGATCTTTTGCACCCGCTGGAGTTGCGCCCGCAGATCCTGCCCCGTATGGAGTGATTCTCCGTAGAAGCAGCGCAGGACATAGACCGCTTTCAGGATCGGATCCACAAAGAGCAGCGTCAGCGCAAGGGACGCTGCAAGCCCGGTGCTATTGAAGATAACACCCGCATTTCGCGACGCTTCCGTCTCGAGGTCGAAAAAGATCTTCAGCAGCCACGGCGCCGCAAAAAAGAACGAGAGAATATTCACCCAGACGAGCACGCCGAAAATCAGCAGGATCGAAACCGCACCATAGGCCTGTCCCGTCCACAACTGTGCCTGCTGCCATGCCCGTGACAGGAGAGAGCGTCCTTCCGTGCCTTTGGGTTCGTCGCCCAGCACCACAGCGTTTTGAAAAAGCGCCGTCACTGAGATAAACGGAACGGAGACACTTCTGATAAATACCGCGATGAGCAGAAAAGGAGAGCTTACAGCCAGAGCCAGCGGTCTGAGGATCAGGCTCCAAGGTTGAATGCTCGCCTGCTGCGCCGCCATTCGCAGAGCTCGTCGTAATGTCCATGCCTGCTCAGGCGCCGCAAACAGCAAACTGCGCAACTGACTCGCAAACAGGACATGCCAGCACTTCATCCAGAGAAAGAGCAGCGCCACCCCGAGAGATCCCCCTACCAACCGCTCCTCAGCAAAAGCGCTCTGGCTCATATCCGCCACAAAGTAGAGTAACGCGAGCCAGAACGGCACCGCCCCGACGTAATACCCGACCAGCGCCGAAGCCGGCGCAGCCCGGAGCAACACGGTTGCCTCCTCCAGCAGATCGATCGTCGGTCTGGCCTGTTTCCGGGAGTCTGTCGCACTCATGGCTGATTCAGCATCTCTCCAGCCCCACCCCAGATCCCGCCCGAATGGAACTCTGATGGCAGTGAAAGCAGCAGCCGCCCGACCGTATAAAAGCAGAGCCAGCCCACACAGAGAGCAACCACAACCCGCAGGGGAACGGTCAGCAGTGCCCAGGAAAAACGCCGGGATGTACGCGGGGCCGTCTCGGCCCGCACCAGCCGCTGAAGACAGGAGGCACAGATGATCCGGTCATCGTGCTCCGTGATACATTCCCGGCAGAAAGCCCGTTTGCACTCCGGACATTGGGCGACCGCCTCGCGCTCCGAGTGATGAAAGCAGTAGCGGAAGCCGAGTGTGCTCATGGAGTGACTGTTGGAGTTGCAGCCCGGTTCCCCTGAGCCTCTGCAATCAAGGGGGTGAGGATCCTCACCACTTTACGGGCCGCGGGGACGCGAACCGGAGCGCGCAGCCGCATTATGCCACCGGGTGTCTGCGCCCAGAAGGTGCATGTCGGCCCCTTGAAGGTGTTCACGATGAGACCGATCAGCGCGAGAACAGCAGCGATGGCGAGAGTCACCGAAAGCCCGGTGATGAACCCTCCACCGATAGGGTCCGTGGGAGACTCGCCGCTGTTCAGCAACAATGTCAGAGCGATCGCGAAAGCGAGGATTACTCCAAAGACAATGTTCCAGATGAGCCGTCCGCTTGTTCGCCTCAAAACCAAGGCCTCAATCTCACGAAAATATACCCGTTGATAGCTTTCGGTTCCAAAAGCCGTGAAGACACACATCAGGTGATCATCCGTATACCAGAGTCGCTCGGCTCCAACGATGGAGCTAGCCGCACGACCAGGTAATTTCTTGTAGGAGGGAAGCGACTCAGCCATGGGATACTCCTTCGTCCGCACGGACGATTGATATTTGTGTATTTGCCTTTGGCTGCATTGAGCCTGCACTGCCCCGGAGATCGCTCCAGATCCCAAAGGCCATCAGACCGACGACCCCGAGTTGTAAAAGACCGCCGATCATTCCGAAAATCGCAGCTCCCCTTCGAGCCCCACGAACGACACTGCCGGGTTTCCTCCAGCTCCAGATGCCGGCGAATATGGCCGCCGGCCCGAGGAATATAAAGAAGGGCCAGCAAATAAAAAACAGAAGGATCGGCAGCCATCCCAATACAACAGCCACACCTCCCCAGACGATCCGCCGCCTGACAAGCTCCGGCACCTTCTCGGATTCGAGCCCACTTCCGATACAACTCGGACAGAGATGACGGCTGCCCACCTGCAAATCGCAAAGGGTACAGATAAAACGTCCGCAGCGCTCGCAAGCAAGGGACGCCCGTTTCTCCGGATGAAAAAAGCAGGCAGCTTCGCCCGGCAACGCCACAGTCGCTCCCGAGCGGCCCGTCGGATCTTCCAATGGACGCACTAGCGCAGAAAAGCGCCAGACCTGCAATTCACTACGGCAGTTTGGGCATCTTTCATACATCCCCACCCCTGCAGATTCTCCCGGCAGCGCCTGTCGGCACTGCGGGCACTGCACCGGGCGAGCGGCAGGCACTTGGCTCAGCTCCATGGTTTTTACGTTTACTCCCTCAGGGCGTTTGTCTTGACTGCGGAGGCCGCTTAGCCACGGCCGAACGCGGCGTCACTAAAAATCACCCAACTGCACAGGACAAGGCGCAACATGAATTGGTTTTATGAGTCCACGGGCCAGCAACAAGGCCCTGTCAACGAGCAAGAACTCGACCGCCTGATAGCCGAAGGAAAGATTACGCCTGATACCCTCGTGTGGAGGGAAGGCCTGGCAGACTGGCAACCGCTCCGCATTGCACGCCCCTCGTCGGGACCGGTCATCCCCCCGATTCCTGGCGGTGAGCCGGGTGAGATTCCGCCCGGCTATGTACGATGCACCCTCACAGGGAAGGTAATCCCGGAATCGGAAGCCATTTTCATTCAAGGCAAGCCGTACTCGCCGGAAGCAAAACCGCAGGTACTCCAGAGTCTGCAATCGGGAGGAACGCTTCCCATGGCTTCCGATGCCGAACGCACAGGACCTCCGTGGGAAAATCGGGGTGAAGATGGCGTCCTGAAAGCATGGTGGAACACTGTGTCGGGAGTTCTGGTAGCTCCGACTGACACTTTTCGGCAGATGCGTCGAACAGGTGGGATACTACCGCCACTGCTCTTCTATTCACTGACCGCCTACACCTCAGGCGCGATCAGCTCCATCTACAGCTATTTCTTCAATCAATTCGGCTCCCGTTTCCAGCCACCAACCGGATCGGAGCTCGCATTCCAACCGCCAGATCCAGCCATGATACTGATCTGGAGTTTGCTTTTACTTTTAATCCTCGTTCCCCTGTTTGCCTTTGTCCTATCCGGCATTGTGCACCTCTGCCTCATGCTGTTCGGAGGAGCCCGCCACGGCTTTGAAACCACGTTCCGGACAGGCTGCTACAGCTGGGGCGCAGTAAGCGTTTTCATGCTCTTACCGGTCTGCGGCTCCTTTATCCAACTGATCTGGGGAATCGTAGCGATGTCACTCGGGTTGGCTGCTGCGCACGAGACGCAGACTGGCCGAGCCGTAGGCGCGGTTCTGCTGCCGTTGATCATCTGCTGCGGCATTCTGTTCGTGTTCTACGGTTTCCTCTTCGCCGCAATCTATGGAGCGGCACAACCCGGCTAGGCAGAAGCTGATCGTCTGGCGGAAACTTTCCCCAGCACAGATCGATCATGAGCTGATCTGGCTGAGCACCTCTGTCGGATCGGCTCTGGTCGGATACTTCTGG
>CBINJX010000468.1:0-4902 GCA_966251085.1 uncultured Verrucomicrobiales bacterium | reverse complement strand
CTCCTCTCTGATCGAAGTCCTCTGCTTCGCAGGCTAATTTGGCCAAAGTCGAGCTCAGGAGAACGGTAGATTTTATTTCCGTTAGCAGGAGGAGATTCCCCGGGGAGAGATACTCCGTCTGCACGCTACTCTTACGACTACAGGAGGCCAAGATTGAGGAGGTTCGTGCCGTTCGTCCAGAGAACCTCCTCTGAAAGTTGAGGGTTGTTGGTTGAGGGTTGAGGGACTGAGGATGCGCCTTTGGCGGTTGAAAGGAGCCGGGAACTACCGGCTGGGGGAACTTTCTTTACGCCTTCACGAGCCCCGCCCGTTGGGTGCTTCTCTGAAAGTGCCAAGTGCCAAGTGAAAGTGCCAAGTGGGCATCCCTCCTGGTGAAACTCTCACTGATTACTGACTACTGATTACTGATTACTGCTTACTGACTCACGGATTACTTTCTTCACCACCTTCACGCGCCCCGCTCGTCGGTTGCTTTCAACTAATAGCGAGCGATCCAGGAGTTCTGCATTGACGCCACACGCGCTCACTTTGTACATACAATGCATGCAAGCATTGCGTGGTTCCCCCGAGTGGCGGTTTCTCTGGATCGTCGTCCTTGTATTAAGTTTTGCACTCCAGGCTGCGGCACAGCAGTTCCGGTATGAGAAGTTACGGCAGTTCTCCAACTCCGACACAGTTCTGGCCGGTCCGCTCGTACTCGGTGACGACGGATATTTTTACGGGACGTTATCCGGTGGCTCACACCGAGGAAATTTATACCGCCTCAGCGCCGGGGGTGGTTATGAAAACCTCTATCGCTTCCATGAGAGCGTGGGGAGTTATCCCGCGGGACCGCTTGTACCGGCCGAGGATGGATCGTTCTATGGCGTGACGCGTTACGGGGGCTCGGCTGGCTATGACTGCGGTGTCGTATTCCGCTTTGGTCCGGACAAAAAGCTGACCGTCCTCCATCAGTTCACGCCCAAGGAAGGGCGTGGCGTCACCAAGCTGCTGGCGGGACCGGATGGCGCGTTTTACGGATTTACCTCGTACGGTGGCCCAAAAAACGGCGGCTCGGTGTTCCGGATCACACCCGAGGGCGAGTTCTCGCTCCTGCACACGTTTTCACAGGAGATCATCGGCGGTACAAAGCGGGCTCCGAACAGCCCGACCGCCCTGATTCTGGGCAGCGATGGACATTTCTATGGGACAACGACCCAGGGAGGGCCCATCGATTTCAACGGGAACTCTCAATACAGCTACGGCGTGATTTTCCGTCTCACGACAGACGGGGAGTTTTCGGTGCTGCACGAATTTACCAAGAACGGTCCCGAATATCCCAATTCCCTGGTGGAAGGTCCCAATGGGGCTTTTTACGGCACCTCCGGAGCCACGATGGATAGCTCGGGACATGTGTTCCGACTCAACCAGAGGGGAAAATTCGAGATTCTCCACACCTTTCAGCCGACGACCTCCAGTCCGCCAGTCAGTCCTGATGGATATTACCCCTTTGGACTGATGCTCGGCAGGGATGGATATCTCTACGGAGCGACGGCTTACGGGGGCGTCACCTTTTACGGAGGCACGATCTTCCGAATCAATACCGAGGGCGTTTTACAGACCATCCATGCTTTTAGTGACCGGGTAAGCGGCGGTCCCACGGCAGGGTTGGTCCAGGACGAGAACGGCTCTCTCTATGGTTTTACGAGTGACAGTGGCCCCAATGGCTCACTCTACCGGTTGGTTTATACCGGGACTCCGCTGAACCGTCCTCCGACGGCACAGTCGCTGACTCACACGCACCCAGCCGGGCAATCGGCGCTCTCCATTCACCTTCTTTTCGAGGCGAATGATCCCGACGGCGATCTGCTGACGGCAAGTATCGCCACGCAACCGCAACACGGCCAGGCATCGGTCGAAGGCTCCTATCTGGTGTATCGGCCAAACGATCCAAACGCGGTTCAGGACGACAGCTTCACCTTTACCGTCAGTGATGGTCGTGGCGGAACGGCAACCGCGATGGTATCCATCGTTCTCGGCCCAAATTCGAACAACCGCGCACCGGTTGCTCCGGATCTGTATCTCTTTCTCCAGCCTGATGGCGCCACACCACTCTCGGTGCTCCAGGGTGCGATCGATCCCGATGGCGACACGTTGACCGTCACTGCGGTTTCCACTGCAAAATACGGCTTGGCTGAGGTGAACAGTGAAGGCTTGGGAACCTACAGCGCCACGCTGGAAGTCCTCGAGGATTCATTCACCGTAACCATCAGCGATGGTCATGGCCACACGATCGATCGCCTCGTGACGCTGCGCCGCCCCGTGGCGGGAAGTTTCGAAGGATTGCTACGCGCGGATACCCCAGGGGCGCAGCCGGTGGGACAGATCCGGATGCACGTTCGGGAAAGCCAGGTCTTCTCCGCCTCACTCCGGATCCACGGTTCGCGATATGCATTTACCGGCAATCTCGATTTCCATGGCCGATATCAGACCACCATCCATGGCCCAACCGGCAGTTTCGAGCTGACCCTTCAGGCGCTGGCGGGAGGCGTGAAGCCGTCTGTACGGGTTACTCTTGAGTCCCCAGACACAAACTACTTCGGCAACGCTGAGTCTCGGAAGTTCGCGAGCGCCGGTGGTCTCGCTGGGCGTTATACGATGCTGCTGCCCGCGCAGACAGGAATGCAGGGGACCGGTTATGCGACCCTATTGGTTGACAGCGATGGGGTGACTCGCCTGGTTGGCCGAGCGCCGGATGGCACACCTATCTCTGCCGGAACGGAGCTCCGTGAGGACAACGAGTTTGAGCTGTTTGCGAGTCTCGGAAGCGAGAAGAAACCGAAAGGCAGCATTTCCGGTACGATCTCGTTTCAGGTGCGTCCGGGGGTGAGCGACGGCCATGGCAGCCTGACATGGTTCCAAGAAAGGCGCGGGCGCAAGCGCGAGCGAACGCTCACCCAGAGGGCACTCCTCTCGCGCTATCGCCCCAACGCTTTGCCATCACTCGCCAACAACAAAGCGGTTGGGTCTGCTCAAGTGCGCCTCAGGGGAGGCGGTTTAGCCAGACCTGCGAGCATCGATGTGATGTTATCCCGGAGTGGGTTTTACAGTTTCACATCAGAGCTTTCAGTGCAGGGCACCCTGTCGCCCGCGACCGGCCTGTTCCGGGGTATGTTCACCCACCCTGCAAGCCGAACCCAAGGCAGCTTCTCCGGGGTGATTTTCCAGGCACAACAGCGTGGCGCTGGGGTCGTCGTGAGCCACGCAGGACGAGGCAAGATAGAGCTTCGAGTGCGTTGATTCTCCAGGAATCATTGATTGAGAGCAGCCCTAGAACGGAGCGCGTGAAGGAGAGGAAGAAAGTAATCAGTAAGTCAGTAATCAGTAATCAGTTCGCACTCCGTTACTTCTACCGCTCCGAATCTCCCTCGGCGTCCGTGAGATGGCTCTGGCAAACAGTGGCTTTGGCACTTACATTGTAAATTCCTTTCCACTGCGATTGACACCGTCAGACGGACGGGATAGCGGTGCGCGCATGGCTCTCCCAAGTGTCCCGGCGGATGTATTTCACGTGCTGAAGAACGGTGAGATTCGCGGTCCTTTCAGCATCGACGAATTGCAGGCAGCGTTAGCGAGTGGAGAGCTATCCGAGAGTGATCTCGTTCAGTCCGAAGGGGTCCCGATCTGGCAACCGATTGCCCGCCTTCTAGCTGATCCTGTGGAATTTCCCGAGGGAGATCCCCTCCCGGATTGGCGCTCTCTGCGCGAGATGGCATGGGCCCGGCTCCGGCACGATCTCGAGGAGCGCTCCCTCGTCACAGGGGCCGTGTGCCTCGGGATCGGTGTGCTGGCAATGGTATTGTCTCGACTGCCAGTCATCTTCTGGCTGCCGTGGTTTGCTGCGGCTCTCGCGGCAGCGATTGCGCTCCTGCGCCGACAACGCGCTGAACAGGCGCTCGCGTTGCTCGCCGGTGTCGTTTGTCTGCCGTTCCTCTTTTTTGTCGTAGGGCCAAGCCTCTCGAAGCGCCCCGATACCGCCCGGCTTTCCGAGGCAGCTGGAGCCGAATCCGAGGACGCCTCCGCAACGGCGTCGCTTCCGCCGAGGGTCACTGCCGTTCCTCTGACGGAGACTGTACCGCAGCCCGAACCGGTGCCCGTGATTGCCGTCGCAGAGCCGCAGCCGGAGCCACAGATGGAGGAACCGGCCACGATGACAGTTCCTCTCCAGCCACCTGGAGGCGAAGCGACCGCGCAACCGCTTCCGCCCTCCCCTCCGGTGGTGATGACCGATCCTGTTCCAGAGCCGGCTCCCGTCACTGCATCCGCCCCGGCGTCAATGGAACCCGGAATGCTCGGGCGCGCAGCGGATTTTCTCTCAACTCTTGAGAACAAACCTGCCGAGCAGCCGCCAACACCACCCGCTCCTGTCACCGATCCGGTGAACGCCGGGGGCCCGGTGAACTCGGTGGGCGACTTCGTCCATCAGCACACGGATGCCTTTGTAGTGATCAAAGGTCGCGACGGTTCCGGCAGCGGTTTTGTCTGCCGGGTCGGCTCCCAGACTTACCTCTTCACCAATATCCATGTGATAGCAGGTATGCAGCAGGCGCAATTTACCCGCCTCCATGGCAGCAGGATTGCCCCCGGGGTGGCACATGCCGCAGCAGGACATGACGTACTTCGCTTTGCGGTGACCGAACCTCAAGCCGCTCCCCTGGAGGCAATCGACGACTTCTCGAACAATGTACGCATCGGCGACGATATCGTGGTTCTCGGGAATAGCGGCGGAGGCGGCGTGGTCACCAATCTCCCCGGCAAGATCGTCGGAATCGGCCCGGACCGGATCGAAGTTTCCGCCGAGTTTATCCCGGGAAACAGCGGCAGCCCCATCATCAACCGCAACGGAGAAATCATCGGTGTGCT
>CBINJX010000467.1:0-4903 GCA_966251085.1 uncultured Verrucomicrobiales bacterium | reverse complement strand
GATCTGAGCCGAACCGAACGTCCGGTCAGCATTTCCCCTGCCGAACACAAATGGCATTCTCCCTGATCTGTAAAACCTTTGTGTCTTGGGCGGTAGGCAGACAAGGGAGAGGAAGGTATGCAGAGGAAGCGAGATAATCATGTGGATTTCGCCTGTGCTGGGCCTCCGAATAAAGCATGCGCTGTGCCCCCGGGTGGGTTTGCTTGCGTAATATGGTGCAGCTCTGCGGGGCTGATGGTGTAACGCCGTGTAGAAAGGGATCTGCTTGCTCGGGCATGGTGGATTTCGCTGTGCAAAACAGGGGGTTGCAGAACCGGCGCGGACGAGCAGATGAGGAAAGAATGCCGATTGCAAAGGGGGCGCAGGTTTGTCGGAGTGCCTGCTGTTTCGGTAAGATTTGTTTGCGATAGTTGTTTCGCAGTTAGTGGGGGAGTGAAGTGTAGTTGTACTCTGTTTTTCGATGAGGAACGGGGTGAATACCCAGCTTGTGAATCGGAGGTAAATAATTTGGAGATTTAGGGTGAACCACAAATGGGTCATGGTACGGCATTTAGCACTGCTATTTGCTGGGTAGTGAGGCGGACGAGAGTAAATGCCGCTGGACATACATGCAGGCAGGGATGAGGGGTGCGGCTCTCAGATGCTAAAAGCACCCCTAAAAACCATGACATATCCACTTGTCCGGAAACGGAGCCGCTTGCGAGCAAACAACGAAGCTACTGGCTTCAATCAACGGCGGACTTCCCGAGTTCCGGCCCTGCTAACCTCGTGCGCGGCTCTGATGTTCATTGGAGCAATCAGTGCTGACGCCGCCAACTACTACGTAACCCAGTCCGGTTCGGGTTCGTCAAATGGTGCGTCCCAGGCGAATGCGTGGAGCGTTGCCACTTTCAACTCGAGCACTGTGCCAAAAGGTGGCGATACGGTTTACTTCTACGGAACCATCTCCTCGACCGTCCGGCCAAACTCCAACGGAAGCGGGAATGGCGCAAGCCGCCTGACCCTCGACTTCTCTGGAGCAACGCTGGCGAGCGCCAATCCTCGCATCAATCTCAACGGGAGGAAATACCTCAACGTAAACGGTGGCACGATGGCCAGCACCACAAGTGAAACTTGCATTAGTTTCGGTGGCGCTCAGAGCAACGACATCACGATCCAGAACTGGAAGCAGACGGCGTCGGAGACCAATACTGGAGCCTTCGTCACCGCCAACTACTGCTACAACCTGGAGGTGTTGAACAATAACATTGTTAACACCCGTAGCCTGGTCATGGGCGATTCGGTCAAGAATTATAACGTTCGAATCGCTAATAACTATGCAATGACCAGCCTCAACAGGACGGCTCAGACGGACGTTATTTTCCTCGGGGATGCTTACAATGTGGTGATCGAAGGAAATAAGTTTGTCCACCGGACTGAGGGTGCTGCTTCCGTGCGGCACAATGATATCATTCAGTGCTACAAGAAGGGTGGTAGCGGTGGTGGTAACCCCGGAGGCTGGGTCATCCGCTATAACTGGCTAGAGTTGGACGTGCGGAGCGGCTCCGGTGACACCTCGTGGCTGATGCTTCAGCACATGAATAACAAGAACGGCCAGGACGCCCTCAAGATCTACGGGAATGTGTTCTACGGCCCGCCGACCGACACCAACAGCAACAACGGCATCAACGTTGCTTACAACGTGGAAGGATCGGTTTATCGATTCTACAACAACACGGTTATCCGTAAGAATGGCCCGGATAATACGATCCGGTTCCGCTCACCCGGCATCCTGTACGCCCAGAACAACGTAGGCGCAGCCGCTTCCGGGACCAGGGGAACCTACGTGGTGTGGACGATGACCAAAGGTAAGTGGGGCAACAACTGGTTCAATAATTTCGGATCCGTTTCCTCGTACACAGGCACGAACGGCGGCACGAGTGATCCGCAGTTCGTGGACTTCGCCGGGAACAACTTCAGCCTGAAGAGCACCTCGCCGCTGATCGGCAAGGGCGACTCCTCGATCGGCGCGGAGTACAGCCGCGGTGTCGCTCGTAATGCGACCTGGCCGAACCCGACTCTTGTCACGCGCTCACCGTGGGATATCGGCGCCTTCGCTTCTGGAGGCAGTACCACCACTCCTGAGCCGGAGCCTTCGGACACCAAGGAGCCAACCGTGACGGGCCTCAATGCAGCTCCAGCTTCGGATGGCGCCAAGATTACCTGGACCACCGACGAGCCTGCCAGCTCCCGTGTAGAGTACGGGACAACCACCGCATACGGTTCCGTGGCGACAGCCTCGGGGAATACGACCACCCACTCGGTGGAAATCTCCGGATTGGCGCCCTCCACCAAGTACCAGTACCGCGTGGTTTCTACTGACGCTGCCGGCAACACCGCCACCAGCGCAAATGGTACCTTCACAACGGCGCCCGCAGCGGGACAGCTCGCCGTGGAGCCCGGCAATCTCGACTTCGGTCGCGTACCTGTAGGTTCATACGCTGATTTGCCGATCACGGTGAAGAACACCGGCGGCACCAGCATCTCCGGCACAGCGAGTGCGACAGCGCCCTTCAGCGTAATCTCGGGAGGCTCCTACGCCATCGCTGGCGGCGGAACTTCAACGATCACCGTCCGCTACCGCCCGACCACGACGGCGGAAAGCAATGGTACGCTCACGCTGACCGGCGGCCAGGGCCTCAAAGTGCCTGTTACCGGCACCGGTGGAACCGTCTCTTCCGGCCTCTCTGCAGAGGCTGAGTCCGGCACGATCACCGCACCGTTTGTCGTATCCAACGGATCGATCGTTCAGAATGTCCAGACTACTAGCGTAAGCTCGGCAGGTAAGGCCTCTTACATGCTGACCGTCACGGAGCCTGGTCAATACGCGGTCGAGTTCACCCTGAGTGCTCCTACCCAAGCTTCGAATTCGATCTTCTACAACATCGATGCGGAACCATCCGGTGACACCATGGTGTGGGATATCCCCGTCACCTCCGGCGTTCAGGCCGTAAAGGGTGGATGGCGCGGAACCGGGACACCTGACAAAAATCAGATCACGACCAAGTACTTCGACCTGAAGGCTGGCGTACATGAACTGATCGTCCGTGGGCGTGAAGCGGGGGTTCGTATCGACAAGGTTGCACTTGTCAAACAAGCCGCTGCTAAGATCGCATTCGAGGCGGAGAATGGCACGATTGCCGCGCCGTTCACTGTGTCGAATGGACAGGTCTCCCAGAGCGTTCAGACTATCAGCCCGAGCGCAGGAGGCCGGGCAGCCTACAAGTTCAACGTCACTGAGCCGGGCGTGTACGTAGTCAAGTTTTCGCTGGGAGCCACCAGCGAGGCATCCAACTCGATCTTCTACAACATCGATGCGGAACCATCCGGTGACACGATGGCATGGGATATCCCCGTGACCTCGGGCGTCCAGGATCGTGACGGTGGATGGCGGGGAACCGGTACCGTTACGAAGAACCAGTATACTCCCAAGTACTTCGAACTGACCACCGGAACGCACGAGCTGATCATCCGCGGCCGCGAGGCGAGGGTGAGCATCGACAAGATCGAGATCGTCAAGCAGGCGATGTAATCTCGAGTCATGCTCTGATTGATCGGCGGTAATGCTGATCTAGTCCAGAGCAACAGCCGAACTGCGGAGGGTGGTGGTTTCCGCCACCCTCCCACGGCTCGGCTGAAGCAAATCACGACTCCTCAAAACAGACAGAAACTGCAGGAGGCTCGGCTAGCGGATATCTACCGCGCCGAGCCTCTTTGCAGTTTTCTCGTGTAACGATGCCGCGGCCAAACAGTGGGGAAGGCGGAGGGGGAAGAACCACTGTTCAGTAGTCAGTTTCGGCTCGGTTCCTGTACCTGTTGGACCTGTTCGTACAGGTGGCAGTGCCAAGTATCACCACTGATGCGGTGGAGGGCTCTGGTTGACGTGGCTGGAGAATCCGTGAATCCTTCCTGCCGTTCCGAAGTGGAGCCGATAAATTAGAGGAACATGGCATCCAAACACAGATGCCGATGCGCTTATACGAGCGTCGGGTGTGAGTACTTCCAGGGCTGACTAAACTTCACGTATCATGAAGGTGTCCATTGTCATCATTTGTTGGAATGACCGGGAGGATATTCTGAGATGCATTGAATCGATTTACCGATTCCCACCCTCATCCCAGTTTGAGGTGATCGTCACTGACAATGGCTCCACCGACGGTTCCGTGATCGCGGTTCGCGAACATTTCCCGGAAGTTCGGATCGTAGAGAATGCAGCCAATCTCGGGTTCGGCGGTGGGAATAATGCAGGTTTCCGTGTGGCACGTGGCGAGTATGTGCTCATCCTGAATCCCGACACCCTGGTGCATGAATCTTCGCTCGAGCGATTTCTTTCCTACGCCGATGCACATCCGGGAGCAGGGGCGTTTGGCTGCCGTGTTCTGAACGTGGATGGCTCTTACCAACGCTCAGCATATCCTCCAAAAACGCTGCGCTCCTACTTCGTTGCTGCCCTCTATCTAAGTCCGTTGGGATACTTTTCTAGTTTCTTCGAGGCCGATATCTATGTCCGATGGAAAGGGGAGACCGAACGGGGGATCGGTTATCAGACGGGGTGTTGTCTGCTGGTTCGGCGGGATTTGTTGATGGAACTGGGCGGATTTGATGAGCGCTTGTTTCACCAGTGTGAGGATGCGGATCTGTGCCGACGCGTCTGGCGACGAGGCTACTCCGTGCTTTTTTATCCTGGTGCCGAGATCACTCACGTCGGCGGGCAAAACCGCGGACGTTATCCGATCCCGGTAATCCTTGAAACTCATCGCAGCCGCTACCGCTACTTCTACAAACATGACGGAGCGCAGGCCGTGAGGAAGCTTCGCTGGATATCTCTCATCAGCCTCATTATTCGCTGGGTAGGATACAATCT
>CBINJX010000466.1:0-4912 GCA_966251085.1 uncultured Verrucomicrobiales bacterium | reverse complement strand
CCGCGATGGCAAAGTCGTGGTGATCAAGGACGCCGAGAAGCTGGAGCAGGTGGCAACAAACAAGCTCGAAGACAAATTTGACGCGTCTGCTGCGATCGTGGGCAAGGAGTTGTTCCTTCGCGGACACGAGTACCTGTACTGCATCGCGCAGTAATCTGATCGTTTAGCGTCGTTCGAATTGGCCCGCCGGTGGAATGCCGGCGGGCCTTTGCGTTACATCCTACCTAAGCGGTTGTGGAACGCGTTTTGCGAGCGGTACGGAGGAGATCATACGCCTCTTTGGCATCGTCCACCAACTCCAATGCAGGTGGTGCATATCGCTGCGAGCCCGGCCATGCGCCGCCTGGGTTGAAGAACTGAGGGAAATGAGTCGGCCCGAGGGTGATGGTGCCGCTTCCATCCGAATGTTGCGTGAGCGAAACCTCTCTTAGATCCTCAAAATCCAAGCTCTTTATCTGCTGAGAAAAGAGGCCGGAGACGATGATTACACGCTCGTTCGTTATACCGTAGAACGTGCGTGCACGACTCCGGGCATCCACGAAGAAGCGTCCGAAGATCAGGTAGAGTCCAACTAGTACGAAGGGGAGACCAAACAGCGGGAAGATGATTGCTACCGGCCCCGGTGCTTTGGAAATCGAAGTCAGAGCCATGTATTCCCAGAAAATGGCAAAGCCACCCCACACAAGGCTGAACGGAATGAGAAAGATATCGCTTCCACGCAGGCGGATTCCGCTGCGAGGCTGACCGGTCCAAAGCAGGCGCTCGCCCGGGTCGAGGTGTGCACTGACTACAGTGTCGGCTGTCTGGATCATCGCATTAGTAAGGGGAGGTGGTAGAAGGTCCTTTGAAACAGGACAGAATCCCGTCTGCCTGTGTAGGGAGTTTTCATCTGCACGAGCGGATATCGGACTCGATATAGGCGTTTCCGTGTCGTGGCCGTCGAGCGGATTCGGCCTGAGGGATTACACGGTGGAGGGATACCGGTTCTCTGCCATATCTTTCAGGCAATGAGCACTCCCTGGTTCACCGTCACCAACGAAGCAGAAATCCCTTCTCCCGCGCTGCTTCTCTTCTGGGAGCGAATCGAGGCGAATATCGAGCGAATGATCTCCATCGCCGGTGATCCGGCGCGTTTGCGTCCGCACGTGAAGACGCACAAGCTCGAGCCGATCGTAAAGGCGCAGCTGGCGCGCGGAATCACGAAGTTCAAGTGCGCGACAATTGCCGAGGCGGAGATGACTGCAGCTGCCGGCGCTCGGGATGTGCTGGTTTCCTTTCCGATGGTGGGACCGAATGTGAGGCGATTTGGTCAGCTACAGCGGCATTTCCCGGAGGTCACATTTTCGGCCATCGTCGATTCGGAGGAGGCGATCCGTGAAATCAGCTCCGAGGCATCGGCACAGGGAAGGGAGGTGAAGCTCCTGCTTGATATCGATTGCGGAATGCATCGCACGGGGATTCGTCCCAGCCCGGAAGCCGTTCGCCTGTACCGGCTGATCTTCGAGCTTCCCGGCCTCGTTCCCGCAGGGCTCCACGCATACGATGGCCATATTCATGAACCCGATCCTGCCCGGCGTGCCGCGCAATGTGATGCGGATTTTGCCGGAGTGATCGCTCTCCGGGATGAATTGCTCACGCAGGGACTGGCGGTTCCAACTGTAATCGCGGGCGGGTCACCCACTTTTGCCATCCATGCTCGTCACTCTGACCGTGAACTGAGCCCGGGGACAACGGTCCTGTGGGATTTTGGTTATGCTGACAAATTCCCCGACCTCCCATTTGAGCCCGCCGCGGTTCTCCTTACCCGCATAATCAGCAAACCGGGTGAACGGCGGCTCTGTCTGGATCTTGGTCACAAGGCAGTGGCTTCGGAAAACCCGCATCCCCGTGTGCGGCTGCTGGAGATTCCCGACGCGACTTTCGTGATTCACAGTGAAGAGCATCTCGTGATCGAGACGCCAAATGCCGTAGACTTCAAAATCGGCCAATGCCTCCATGGGATTCCGCGGCACGTTTGTCCGACCGTTGCCCTGTATAGCGAAGCGTGGCTGGTTCGGAACGGCGAAGCTGTCGAGTGCTGGCCCGTGACGGCGCGCGCGAGAAGGATCTCGATCTGACATCGTCGTCCGGGCCTGGCCAGCTCTTCGCAATCACTCCTCGTAATCGGGATATTGCTGAGGTGCGTCGCCGACCTTCGCAATGATCTGCGGATACTTGGCGTCGGGATCTTTGAGTTCCTCCACTTTGACGAGCTTCATCTTGTGCCACCACTCGGCGCCGTAGTCGAAGAGGTACTCCATCTTGGTCGTTCGCTCGAGGTTTAACTCGTCAATCGTCACTTCCTCCGCAGGTTCCCCGCTATCGCTAAAGGGATGGACGTATTCCGCTGCTTGATCGAAGCGGCGACGTGTCGTGCCTTTACCGACGCCGATGTAGAATGAGTAGAGGTGATCGGCATCCCGCTCGAAGGCACGTTCGATCGCATAGAATAGATCATGCAAGGTCTGATCGCCTCTAATTGCGATACGGCGGCTGATCTTCGGCCTGAAGTGCGTGAGGGAAATCTCGAAGATATAGACTTTTGCCATAAGCGGGGCTCACACAATTTGGGAATCCTGATCAACAGAAACGCATTTGCGCAACTGGGTGTTCGTCTGCTCGCGAGTAGCGATGATTGCTCAATCAAACCACTCGTCGCTCGGATCAAATGCAGGGATCGCCACGTTCACGATCTGAAACTTGCCGACGAGACGATGGCGGCATCCGGGCTTGATGAAGATCGAGGTCATCGGCTTCACCGGGACCTGTTCGCCGTCCAGTTCGATGACTCCCTCGCCATCGAGCACGAGGTAAATTTCGGTCATCTTCTTGTGGTAATGCGTGCGGGCATCGAGCGAGATATCGACGAGGTGGATCGTCGCCAATCCATTCTCCGGCGTGGCGAACCCCCGACGCGACTGTCCGCACGGACACGGTACCGCCGGAACTTCATTAAGTTGGGTGACCATGTAGTTCTTCATCGGGGTGTTCACAGTGCGTGCGTTATCCTGGTTGGTGTGCAATCACGCGACCGACTTGATCTCCCAGTTCTCCCGGTATTGTTTGGTCAGCAGGCGTTCTGCCTCCGGGCTATTTGGAATGCGCAACCCAGCGGCATCCCACTGGAGTGTGACACCCGGGACGCGTGTGGCGACATTGCCCAGTTGGACCGCTTCGGTGAGGGGACCGGCATAGTCGAAGCCGTCCGACGTCTTTCCGCCTTCGAGCACCGCATCCACCCACGCATGGTAGTGACTCGAGCCGGGAACCTTCTCGATCGAAATCGGCAGGACCTCGCCTTTGGAATAACACTGCGGCATTCCGACGTGCGGGAGCACCATGGTGCCGCCTTCTCCGACGATGATTGAACCGCCTCCGGGCAGTTTCTTGTCCGATGGCATCTCCGCCAGGGAAGTGTCGGGACGACGACCCCCATCGTACCATGTAAGTGGGAGAGTTTTGTCCGCGGTCGATGCTGTGCCAGGAAATACATAGCTCACGACTTCCGCACTGGGCCATGTTTGCGCATTGAGTCCTTCGTTCTCCGCGCGGATCGTGACCGGTGCGGTGAGTTCCAGAGCGGTGAAGATTGGGTCGAGAATATGGCAGCCAAAATCACCCATTGTGCCTCCGCCAAAATCCTGCCAGTCACGCCAATTGAAAGGATGGTACGCGTCCGGTGCATACTCGCGCATCGGAGCGGGGCCGATCCAGAGATCCCAGTTTACAGAGTCCGGCACAGGTCCAGGGGCGGGCGCTTTTGTCAGCTGTGTGTATCTGTTACCGGGATTGGGGTGAAAGGAGTGAACCTCCTTGATCTTCCCGATCGCGCCGTCGCGCAGGAGTTTCACCGCGGTGCGATACTCGGATGCGGAATGGATCTGGTTGCCCATCTGCGTAACCACCTTCGCCTTCGCCGCTTGCAAGCGGAGTTGGCGGGCCTCCCACACGGTATGAGTCAGCGGCTTCTGACAATAGACGTGTTTACCGCGCTGCATTGCAGCCATCGCAATCGGCGCATGCAGGTGATCGGGCGTGGAAATGATCACTCCGTCACAACGATCCCCGAGTTTCGCAAGCATCTCCCTGAAATCCTGGAAGTGCTCCACATCTGGAAATTTTGCATCCACCTGCGCAAAGCGGGAGGTATCCACATCACAAAATCCCACGTAGCGCACCCGTGCATGTGAACCGACCTCAGTGATGTCGGATAGCCCTTTGCCTGAAACACCGACAGCGGCGATTTGAAGCTGCGAGTTTAGATTTGCCGCGCGGACGATTGCAGGGAATCCGAGTAGCGCTGCAGCGGAGGTTTTGAGGAAGGTACGACGGGAGGTGATCATGGGGAGAGCAACTGATGTGTCTCAGCACTGGATCAATCCGCTGCGGGCATTTGCGTTAGTGGTGAATTGCCGGTTCAGAAATACGCCGATATTGTAAAATAAAATGAACCGTCCGCGGCTGAGCGGGGAATGCCGACCTGACCTCATCCGAAATGGCTCCGCGCTTGTAGGAGGCAGACGAAGATTTATCAGCATGTAAGAAGATTCGAGGAATGATGGGTTTCGAGAAGCCACCCGGGGATATGCAGACTCCAAGCGGAAGTCGCGGGAGTGACGTCGGATATAGTGAACCATGGTGCCGCGATCACCAGAGTGAGGCTTGCTGTTCATGGAAATGGCCAGCGCATCTCGTGTGATATCCGCCGCATCAGTGGTGATATCTGGCGTATCTGGCCTGAATCCCAGTGCATCACGCATGATACCTGCCGCATCTCGCGTGATTCCCGGTGCATCAATGGTGATACTCGCGGTATCTCACGTGATATCCCGCGTCTCAATGATGATCCCCGCCGCATCGTGGATGATATCTG